>JBDNAJ010000004.1:0-24591 GCA_039768455.1 Candidatus Arcticimaribacter sp. | reverse complement strand
GTTGTAAAAACGCTCCTTATAAGAGGTTATGAACAACTTTGAATTTTTTTGTTGATGGCTGTTTTTTAACGCATTGTATTCCGCTTTTTTTCATCAACCTTATTCCCAATAATCGAAAACCAATACCTTTTCTGTATGGGGAACAAACAGGTTTACAAAGGCTTTGTGAATGGGATGAGGTAAATACACTTCATCGCGATCTGCTTCGTTTTCAAACCACATCGTTAAGCTGTGTGTATAGCCTTGATTGAGATTTTCTGGAGAAACATTTTCGCTCATTTTTAAATGATTGACCCCTTTAATCTCTTTTAAGGTCATCGCGCCGCTTTTTATTTCTGCGAATTGTTCTGGGGTAGTTGAAGCTTTGAATTGGATCAAAACAATATGTTGTAATTTCCCTTTTTTTGAAGTGTTTTCCATGCTAATTGTACTACTTGATACTGTCAACACTAACATTATTACAATGCTTTATAAAATTGCTAAACGTCTCATGTGTTTTTCTTTAAAGGTAAACATTTCGAAGCATTAAATTCTTTTACTAGATTTATGGCATGGAAAACAAACAACAAATTTTAGCAAAACGCCCCTTGGGCGTTCCAGATGAAGAAACCTGGACCTATACCTCGACACCGATCCGCGCTCTTGAAGACGGAGAAATGCTTGTAGAACAACACTATATCTCTTTAGATCCTGCTATGCGAGGCTGGATGAACGAAAGCCGTTCTTATATACCACCGGTACAAATCGGCGAAGTGATGCGCGCTGGGACAGTTGGAAAAGTGATCCAAACCCAAGGAAAAACCTTATTCAAAGAAGGAGACTTTATCACCGGTTGGGGTGGGGTTCAAACGCATCTTATTACCCGCGGAGAACAATACTATCAAGTAGACCCTAATCGCGCTCCTCTTCCAGCCTACATCGGAACCTTAGGGATGCCCGGGATGACGGCTTACTTTGGTATCCTTCAAGAAGGAGAAATCAAAGCAGGAGATACCGTTTTAGTGTCTGGTGCTGCTGGAGCAGTAGGAAGTATTGTAGGACAAATTGCTAAAATCAAAGGGTGTACCGTAATCGGTATCGCCGGAGGGAAAGAAAAATGCGATTATGTCGTCAACGAGCTAGGCTTTGACGGGGCCATTGATTATAAAAAAGAAAATGTCCTTTCTGGGATTAAGCAACATTGCCCAAAAGGGATCGATGTTTATTTTGACAATGTAGGGGGGGACATCTTAGATGCAGCACTTATTTTCTTACGTAAAAACGCACGTGTTGTGATTTGTGGGGCCATTTCTCAATACAATGCAACAACTGCTGTGGCTGGGCCAAAAAATTATCTATCGCTGCTGGTCAACCGCGCTTCTATGAAAGGAATGGTGGTCTTAGATTATGCACAAGATTATGGTACAGCAATGAAAGAAATGGCTGGCTGGATGCAAGAAGGGAAACTAAAAAGCAGAGAAGACATCTATGAAGGCATCGAAAACTTTAGAGAGACATTCTTACGCCTATTTTCGGGAGAAAAGAACGGAAAACTGGTCTTAAAGGTCAACTAGTTCATTCTTAGTAACTTGTTTACAACTTTATCAGGGCTAACTCCCGTTTACAGGAGCTTAGCCCTATTTTTGTAGTATAAATCCTTTAGACGATTGTTATGGCGTTTGAACTTTTTATTTTACAGCTTTTTTTCTTGTTGATGGCAGGATTTATCTTGTATCTCAACAGACATATGTTAGGTAAAACAAGCTCTTTCTCTCTCTTTTTTAAACGCAATAAGGCAGCTTAATTTCCGATAAGAAATAAGTCTGTTTGCCGTTTATTGACATAAGAGAACCCTTCGGGACCAAAATATCCCGCTTCTTCAAGCATAACCCGTATGTCTTTTTGCCATTCTGTTATATACACTTTTGTATTGAGTTCAATAGCATAGACTGTATTTTCGTGTAAAGGCCAATCGCCAGAGCCGGGTACACCTTCTTGTGCATCCCACATCCCAAAAGTAGTCCCAGCTGAATGCCCATAGGCCCCTAGAGGATGGGTATAAATTTGTGGTCGGTAGCCCGCTTTTTGTTCTTTGGCTAAGGCCAAAGCAAGGGTTTCATTACCGGTTCGTCCCAAGTTGAATTCAGCCGTAAAAATGTCCTGTACTGCATTGCCTTCGGCCAAAGCGTTCGTGAGATAATCTGGTGCAGCGATCTCTCCTCTCTTCAAGACATAAGCTAATTCTTGACAGTCGGTATTAAGCCCTAAATAAGTGATCCCAAAATCACAGTGCACCAAATCCCCCGGTTGAATGATATCGTATTTTGATTTTCCATTAAAAGCATATAAATCACTGTTTTCGTCGCGTTGCACGTCTATGGTGGGATGAAACCAAGTTTTTAGGCCCATGGCCAAAACTTTCTCCCGCATCCACCACACTACATCGTCTGTGGTGGTGATTCCAGGGGTGATTACTTGGGTAGAAAAGGCTTCCGCAATGATATTATGGGTGATTTCAACCAGTTGGTTATATACCACCATCTCTTGCGGAGTTCTGCTCTCTATCCATGCAACGGCAAGGGGGGTCGCACTCACTAGTCGCTTTTTTAAACCCTTTGGGAGTGCAGCGACCAGCAAATCATAATCTGTTTTGGCCAGCCCATCTGCAATTCCATAATGATCAGAAGTATTGATTCCAATTTTAACGGGATTCTTTTGCGCGAGATAATCGGCAAGGGCTTTCATTTGATCGGGTTCTTCTTCTTTTTTCCAAACCGATGGAATCAATTTTCCAAAAGGGTAACGGGTAATGGCCGCTCGATTCACTTCGCCTGTATTTATGTCTTTTGTAAAGACTAAAATGGTTCTTCTGCGGGCATTGAGCCAAGTAGGAGGTAGCATGGTTTTGACTACGGGATCTTCGTTGTATTCGCGGGTAATGATCACCCATGCATCAATATCGTGAGCTTGCATGAGTTGAGGTAACAACACTTCAAAACGCTCTTGTTGAATTTGCTCGATTGCCTTTGCTCGTTCTTTTAAAGCTAAGACCGATTGCGCAAAAAGGGAGCTCCCTCCCAACCATAAAAAAAGGAATAAAAACTTTCTCATATTAGTCTAAACTGGGTGGACCGGGTAGGATTCTAGGCTCATAGGTTTTATTCACCTTATTGTCTTTAAAATCTTTTTTGACCGCCTCGACCAACTTTGGGTTTTTATATAAATCTGCCATGGTCATGGCTAAGGCTTTTGAGGCATAGATCATTCCTTTATGACCTATTGACATTCCTGTACAAGCAACCACTGCCCAAGAGTGCCACGGGCCTCCTTTTGACGCTACTGTGGCAGACATACGAATGGTGGGAACGACTTGACTTACATCTCCTACATCTGTTGATCCTCCCTGTGCCGGTAAGGTTTCTCTTAATGGGTGTACTGTGCCGTCAATGCCATTTTGCGGCTTTCCTGTTTCTTTTAAGATGGTGTTCGCATAAGTAATCTCCTCTTTTGTATAGGAAATGTTTCCTAGGCTTTCAAGGTTTTTCTGCATGGCTTCGGCTCCTGTTCTATTGACTTGAATCTCATAAATTCCAGAGATCAGTTTTACTTCATGGGTTGTTCCTGTCATTAAAGCTGCGCCTTCTGCAATTTTTAAAGCACGCTCATATAAAACATCTACTTTTTCGCGATTGTTTTCGCGCAAGCGGGTCCATATTTGCGCAAAGTCGGGTACGACATTGACGACATCCCCTGCTTTTTCAATTTGGTAGTGAATTCTTGAGGTAGGCAAGATATGCTCGCGGTAGTAATTCAAACCAGTGGTGTATAATTCCATCGCATCGACCGCACTTTTACCATTCCACGGGTCAGAAGAGGCATGAGAAGAACTTCCATAAAACTTCACCCTAAAATCAACTAAAGCTTTACTACTTTGTGTTCCTGCTTCGATCGAAGCACCAGGATGCCAATCCATACAAACGTCAAGTTGATCAAAGGCGCCCGCGCGGGCCATCCACACTTTTGCAAAGATGGTTTCTTCGGCTGGGGTACCATAAAAGATAACGGTCCCCTTGATATTTCCTTTTTCGATTTGTTCTTTGATGGCGACGGCTGCTCCAAGGCTTGCCGTGCCAAAGAGATTGTGACCACAACCGTGACCGGCGCCTCCTTCTAAACGCGCTTCTCTTGTAGGTTGGCGCTTTTGAGAAATCCCCGCATTTGCGTCAAACTCTCCTAAAATCCCGATAACAGGACTTCCTGAGCCATAGGTAGCCATAAAAGCAGTGGGAATATCTGCAATATTTTCTGTTACATCAAAACCATTTGCTCTGGCATAATCTTTTAATTGTTTCGCTGATTTGTATTCTACAAGGGAAGTTTCTGCCGCCTCCCATATCGCGTCACTGGTCTCAATTAATTTGTCTTTTTGCGTTTCTACAGAAGACTGAATTTCTTTTTTAATGGTTTTTAGATTTTGAGCTGAAACATTGATTGTCAGGAGTAATGCTGTAAAAAACAAAAGGGTAAAACGTAGATTTTTCATGATGATTGATTTAACAATTACTCCTAAAGTACAATTTTAATTTTTTGTACTTTGGAGATTAAAACCAAAATTATGTCAATGATTAGTCGTCGTAATGTCCCTCGTTTAATTGTTTTTCTTTCTTTTCTTTTTTTACTTCCGCTACAAGCGCAACGCAAAAAGAAAAAAGCAGAGCAGCCGGCTTTTAGCCCAGAATTGTATAGTTCTTTAGAATACAGAGAAATTGGTCCTTTTAGAGGAGGGCGTGCTGCAGCAGTGACAGGTGTCCCTGGGCAGCCTAAACTCTTTTACTTTGGCGCAACCGGAGGGGGCATCTGGAAAACAGAAGACGGGGGAATCACCTATAAAAATATTTCCGACGGCTATTTTGGCGGGAGTATTGGCGCCATCGCAGTCGCAAAAAGTGATCCTAATGTTATTTATGTAGGGGGCGGTGAAGTAACCGTTCGCGGAAATGTGTCTTCTGGTTACGGCATGTGGAAGTCTGTCGATGCAGGGAAAACCTGGACCTCAATCGGCTTGCCTCAATCCCGTCATATTCCACGAATTGTTATTGATCCACAAAACCCAGAGATTGTTTATGCTGCAGTTTTAGGGAACATCTATAAACCCACCCAAGAGCGTGGGGTATATAAAAGTATCAACGGCGGTAAAACCTGGAAAAAAGTCTTGTTTGCGAACAGCCTCTCTGGCGCAGTAGAATTAGTGATGGACCCTTCTAATCCTCGCAATCTCTATGCGGCTACTTGGCGTTTACAGCGCACACCTTATAGTCTAAGCAGTGGTGGCGAAGGCTCTGCCTTATGGAAAAGCACCGACCGTGGTGCGACCTGGACAGAGATTAGTAAACATGATGGCTTCGCCAAAGGGACCTTAGGCATCATCGGTGTAACCGTTTCCCCCATCAATGCAGATCGCGTGTGGGCGATAGTAGAAAACAAAGACAAAGGCGGCGTTTATCGTTCAGACGATGGTGGAAAAAGCTGGAAACACGTCAACGAGAGTCGCGCTTTAAGACAACGCGCTTGGTATTACACTAAGATTTATGCCGATACCCAAGATGTCAATGGCGTCTATGTTATGAATGTCGCCTATCATCACTCAACCGATGGCGGAAAAACATTTGAAGCGCATCGAGCACCACATGGTGATCATCATGATTTATGGATCGCTCCAGAAGACAATCAACGCATGATTATAGGAGACGATGGGGGTGCTCAAGTTTCTTATGACGGTGGAAAAACGTGGAGCACTTATCACAACCAGCCCACCGCCCAATTCTATCGCGTCACCACAGACAATGCCTTTCCATACCGTATTTATGTGGCACAGCAAGACAATTCAACCATTCGAGTAAAACACCGCAGCTTTGGTAGAAGCATAGGAGAAGACGATTGGGAATCAACCGCCGGAGGAGAATCGGCGCATATTGCCATTGACCCTACAAATAACGAGATTGTTTATGGTGGAAGTTATGGTGGTTTTCTAACCCGTGTCAACCACGAAAAAGAAACCGTAAGAGGAATTAACGTTTGGCCAGACAACCCCATGGGCTATGGTGCCGAAGGGATGAAATACCGCTTTCAGTGGAATTTCCCTATTGTCTTTAGCAAGCATAACCCTAAACGTTTGTACACCTTTTCAAACCACGTCCACGTCACTGAAAATGAAGGACAAAGTTGGGACATTATCAGTCCAGATCTCACCCGTAATGACCCCGATAAATTAAAATCTTCTGGGGGACCCATTACCCAAGACAACACCGGAGTAGAATATTATTGTACCATTTTTGCCGCAGACGAGTCCCCGCTTCAAGAAGGGCTCTTATGGGTTGGAAGCGACGACGGGTTAATTCACTTGACGAAAGACGGAGGTAAAAACTGGACGAATGTAACCCCAAAGGGAATGCCAGAATGGATGATGATCAACAGTATCGAACCCTCACCTTTTGAGGCAGGAATATGTTATGTCGCGGGAACCCGTTATAAAATGGGAGACTTTAGCCCTTACTTGTATAAGACAACAGACTATGGGGCTACTTGGACCCAAATCAATAAAGGGATCAACAAAGAACACTTTACCCGGGTTTTAAGAGCAGACCCCGCTAAGAAAGGCTTGCTCTATGCCGGAACAGAAACTGGGATGTATATTTCTTTTAACGATGGAAAATCATGGGAAGCATTTCAACAAAACCTTCCTATTGTTCCCATTACAGATATGACCGTTAAAGACAATAGTTTGATTGTTGCTACACAGGGAAGAAGTCTGTGGATCTTAGATGATTTAACCGTATTACACCAACTACAAAAAGAAGAAAGCAGTCCAAAACTCTATGCCCCTAAAGACGTTTATCGCGTTCCAGGTCGTGGAGGGCGCAGCTCATTAACCGAAGGAACCAACCTTCCTAACGGGGCGATTGTACATTATTATCTTCCAGAATTTGATCAAAAGACAGATAGTCTATCCATTAGTTTCCACGATGCAAATGGCGATGAAATCAAGCGTTTTTCTACACTCGATAAGAAGAACAAACTAACGGCTAAAGAAGGTGGAAATCAATTGGTTTGGAACATGCGATACAAAGGAGCAGAGCGTTTAAAAGGCATGATTTTATGGGGCGCTTCTTTAGCAGGAGCAAAAGCGGTTCCTGGTGCCTATCAAGTGCAACTTCACCTCAATGGAGAAACGTTTTCGCAAGATTTTAAGATCCGTCCAAATCCTTTGGCAGAAGCCACAGTTGCCCAAATGCAAGAACAGTTTGATTTTGTGAATGGTGTCAATCAAACGATTGATAAAGCACATCTGGCTATTAAAAAAATAAGAGCGGTCAATAAAAAGCTAAAAGAGTTTCAAAGCAATTTTGCCGAAGATGAAACAACCATCGAACTTCGCTCGCAAGCAAAAGTATTAGCAACGGCTTTATCTGAAGTTGAAAAAGCGTTGTATCAAACGCAAAATCGCTCGAATCAAGATCCCTTGAATTTCCCCATTCGCTTGACGAATAAACTGGGGCACATCAACAATTTGGTTTTAATCAATGACTTTCCGCCCACAGCACAAGATATCGCTGTAAGAGATCAATTGACGAAGGCCATAGAAGAACAATTAGCCACTTATACCTCCTTGATGGAAAAAGAGGTTGCTGCTTTTAATACAGCCTTTAAAGAAAAGGCATTGGATTATTTAATTCAGTAAGAAATCACCCTCGCTTTGCGAGGGTTTTTTTAGGGCTCTATTTCAAGTAAAATCTCATTTCTGCGATTGTAAAACTTGTAGGGCGCATCATAGGAAAGGATTAAAGCTTGCCCAATAATCTTTTTCCCGGCCTGTGATAAAATGGTCTTTAATTGTTGGGTGTATTGCTGCACTTTTTCAGCATTGGAATATCCTCCATAACGTATAGCGGCAAAGTATCCAGCTTTAGATTGATATACTTCTACTCCTTCTCCTTTTGGTAGCGGAGCAGTATCGGTGTATTGCGCTGGTAGCACAAAGGCCATGCTTTGTGAATTTTTTTTGTTTTCCATATAAACGGGAGTCGTCATGGCAATTTTTTCACCCGCTGCATTGTTGCCAGAGATATACTTAAACAACGCATTGAAATTGCGATTGTTTGTAAGCGCACTTTCCACTTGAACTTTCATCGCTGGGGGATAGTAGCGAATTTCAATTTGATCTAGGGTTGAAACCACTTCATAGGGCTGAGTTTGATAAGACTGTACCATAAGTAAAACATAGATAAATAGATGAAAAAGCATTTTTTTTGCTTAAATGTACATTAGATTATTCAACTTTACTGCAAGTAATTTTTTCCAGATGAATAAAATCAGTTGGTGCATTCTTGTTTTAATCTTTGTCGCTGCTTGCGGCTCAACAACAGAATGTTGTGTCCTCCCCGCAACAGTTGAAGAAGAGAGGATCATTAAAAATTGGGAACCTCGCACAGAGGTGCTCGTTGAAGGATCGATTTTTACCGTTTCTTATAACGAGCTTTTACATCAACCGAACTGGATTCGGTATGATGTACGTTCTATTGAAAAGTTAGTCGATCGAGATGGGATGGTGTTTTATGAAGTCGACTCTATTATTACTTCAGACAATGATGATTATTACAGCAATCCCTGGGATAGAGGACATCTCGCACCAGCGGCCGCTTTTACCGATAGTTATGACAACCTCTATGCGACCTTTTCTTTTTTGAATTGCACCCTTCAAAAAGACCAACTCAACCGTGGAGAATGGGCACAATTAGAAACCCAAATTCGCGAATGGGCAGATCAATTAGGCACCCTCAATATTGAAATCGTGCTGGATTTTAATGAGACCGCTACTACTTTACCCACCGGAGCAACAATCCCAGTGGGCTACTGGAAAAACATTCAGTTTCCAGACGATACCAGTCGTTGTTTTTACTTCCCTAATGAAGATACCACGGCAAATTGGACCGAGTATGAAATTAGCTGTAATGGCTAGTTAAAAAAAGGGTTAAAAGAATTTAGGGAAAAAGATAGGAGTGTCTTTTTTATAAGCTTGATAGGCAGGATCTTCTCCCCATTTCTTGTCTGCGCGTTCTTCGAGCAGATTGACGCCACTTACTTTATTCAATAGCCAGTAGACAAATACTGGGGTGATTAATGCCAACCACTGACTACCTTGATATACCGGCGCTGCAATGATGGTAATCCCTGTCCACAAAACTAACTCTCCTACATAGTTGGGGTGACGGGATTGTTTCCAAACCCCGACATTGATAAATTGCCCCGCGTTTTGCGGGTCTTTATTAAAGGCTGTTTTTTGTCGGTCGGCGATTACTTCATAGATCCATCCCACTACCCAGACAATTGCTCCAATAGCCAAGAAGGTGTTTTCTTCTTTTGATGGCGAAGCCAAAGCTATTAAAGCAGGATATGTACACATAAACACCCATAAGCCCTGTAACATCCATGTCAATAAAAACTGAGTGAAAGACTTTTTAAGAGAATCAAAACGTCCGTCTTTTCCCACGCGTTTTACACGGGTAAAGAGAAAACTACTCAATCGAATCGCCCAGATTCCAATCAACGCGGTCAAGACCAAAGACCGCAAATCCCATGTCCCAAAAATCGCTTGATGACGATAAGCCATATATCCCATGGTAGAGAGATAGGTGATCCCACCAGTGAGATCATAAAAATGTTCTGTTTGTGCCCAGTAGGACGGAAGAAAAACAAGGACTTGTATCCCAAAGATCAATAAGGCAGCTTCGATAAGTAAAGTATTCTCTAGCGCAGGGGTGCCGGCATAAACTAGTCCACCTACAAAAAGAAAGATAAAGAGAATAAAAACAATTCTTAAAGCGATGTTTTTCATGTTTGATTAATTTAGATTGAAGATAGCAAATTTCTATTAGTCTTATGATACGTAAAGCAGAAGTAAATGACATTCCGCAGATCAAAAAAATCACAGAAGCTTGTGCCCAACACATGATCGCTCAAGAGATATTTCAATGGAATGAAAACTACCCTTCTTTGGCTGTTTTGACTGCCGATGTTAAAGCTAATACAGTCTATATTTACCTTGATCAAAAAGAGATTGTGGGTACGGTGATGCTCTCTATGGTAATGGATGATTTTTATTTTGAAGTGGATTGGTTGACCCCAGATGCAAAACAGTTGTATGTGCATCGTCTTGCGGTTCATCCCGCTTCTCAAGGTCAAGGGATTGCGAGGGCCCTTATGGACTTTGGCGAAGCCTTAGCAAAAGAAAAAAAATGCCTCTCTGTGCGACTCGATACCTTTAGTCAAAACCCTAGAAATAATCGTTTTTATCAAGCCCGAAAATACCAGCAAGTAGGGCAAGTTTTCTTCCCTCAAAAGAGTGAACACCCATTTTATTGCTATGAAAAAGTGTTAAGCTAAACGATAAATTCTACTTTCCCAAGGAGCGAGATATTGGGATGAAGCAGAGGTGTAATTTCCTATTTCTAGGGTATAGTCGGCGTCTTTTTGTTCCCAACTTGTTTTTTCGTCGCTAAAATTATGCACGGCTAAAAAAGTCCCTTGACTATCCCAACGTTTATAGACATACAAATAGGGATGTTGAGGTAATAGATCTTCAAAATGACCATACACTAGACAGAGGTTTGCTTTGCGATAAGCGATCATTTTGCGGTAATAATGCAGAATAGAATCTGGATCTTTTTCTGCTGCTGCCACATTGATTTGAGGGTAATTTTCATTGACCGGGATCCAGGGTTTTCCAGTGCTAAAACCTGCTTGTGCTGTTGCGTCCCATTGAATAGGAGTCCGGGCATTATCGCGACTTTGCCAGTGAACCGTTTTTAAAAATTTCTCCATGTCTTTACCTGCCGCTTCTGCTGCCTTCCAGGCATTTCTGGTTTCGACATCATCATATAAATCAATGCTGGGATGAGCGACATTTGTCATGCCTATTTCATCGCCTTGATAGACATATGGGGTGCCTCTTAAACTCATTAAGAGAGTCACTAATAGTTTTGCGGATTTGTTGTGGTACTGTGTGTCATTCCCAAAACGGGAAACGATGCGAGAGAAGTCGTGATTGCCTAAAAAGATGCTGTTCCAACCGTCTTCTGCTAAAGCTTCATCCCATTGTCTAAAGATCTCTTTAAAGCGAATAAAATCTACCGGAATAGGATCGTACTTTCCTTCTGGCCCAAAATCTATGGTTAAATGATCAAAGTGAAAGACCATGTTGAGTTCTTTTTCTTTGGCCGAGACATAGCGAGGCCCATGTTCTAAATTGACGCCAGGGCCTTCTCCTACGGTAACTACGTCATATTTTGACAACACCTCGCGGTTCATTTCTTGTAAATACTCGTGCACACGTGGTCCATTCGCATAAACCTTTTCCATTACATCAATAAAAGACATGCTGGTGGGTACATCTTGGAAGGATAAACGTTTCGAGATTAAAGAAATAACATCCATGCGGAAGCCATCGACCCCTTTGGCGAGCCAAAAGTCTATGATAGCATACACCTCTTTGCGCACAGTGGGATTTTCCCAGTTGAGGTCGGGTTGTTTTTTGGTGTAATAATGTAAAAAGTATTCTTGGGTAGGGTCATTCCATTCCCAAACACTGCCATTAAAGACAGATTGCCAATTGTTAGGAGGTGTCGCAGGAGTTCCTTCTTTCCAGATATAATAATCGTGGTAAGGATTGTCTTTGCTTTGTTTCGCTTGTTCAAACCACTGGTGTTCGTCTGAAGAGTGATTTACCACCAAATCCATTATAAACTTAAGGCCGCGGGCATGCATTTCACGCAATAAGCGATCAAAGGCCTTGTCACCGCCAAAGTCTTCACTGATTTTTCTATAGTCGGCAATATCATAGCCATTGTCATCATTAGGCGAGACATAGACGGGACAAATCCAGATCATATTGACCCCTAAAGATTTGATATAATCAAGTTTTTCGATAATGCCTTCAATGTCTCCCAGGCCATTTCCCGTGGTGTCTTTATAAGAGCGAGGGTAGATTTGATACACTACCCCTTCTTTCCACCAATTATTTGCTGTTTTCATTTCTAAAGAAAGAATAGTTGTGTCATTGGGAGGATAAGCCTAAAAACAAAGATGAATTATACAAGTTAGGGTTTTAAAAATTGGGCTTCAGTTATTTTTTTATAATTGACCTGTTGTTTAGGATCATAAAAAAACTCAAAACTGTGTTTTATACCGGGATTCATCACGGTACGAGATAAGTCTTCAAAATAAAATTCCTGAGCTTTGAATTGCACATAAAACCGCGTGATAGGCATTTCTGTGAAAGTGAATTCTTCTTGTGTTCGAATGTAAACATGACGGAGATATTCATCATACTGTCCACGAACTAAAGCGATAATATCATGATCTGTTTCGTTGACAATAAGAAGTTCAGATCGAGTCCCCTTTTGTTTTACTTCAGCAGGTAAGCGATGGGCAAAGGTGGTGTCTCCTGTTTTTCCTCGTTGGGCAAAAACAAGTAATGGCAACATTAAAAAGAGAAGGTTTTTCATATCACTAATGTATAAAAAATATAAACCCCTCGATTAAGAGGGGTTTTCAAACCTAGTCATTTGAGAGATGAAGTTGGTTTATGGTTCTATTTTATCAAAAAATGATTTTGTTTTACAAGTATAACACTTTTATTTTGAAAGTAATCATTAATTTTGGTTAACCAAAAAAAAAGACTAAATTGGATGGTATGTATAGAAGCGGTTGTCCTTTAGCGAGTGCCTTAGACATCATTGGTGATAAATGGTCTCTGGTGATTATCCGTGATTTATTTTTAGAACGTTCAACTTTTAAAGCGTTTTTAGCCGGTCCAGAAGGCATTGCTTCAAACATTCTTGCGCAACGTTTAAAATGGTTAACAGAACAGGGCCTTATTGATTTTGCTTTTAAAAAAGACAATCAAAAGGTGAAACATTATTATCTAACGGATAGGGGAATTGATCTCTATCCCAGTATGCATGAAATAATGAAGTGGAGTCAAAATAACCTTGACAAAGCGCTTGATCCCCTTACCATCGAGTGGAACGAAAAGAACAAACACAAAAGCGATAAAGTCAAGATCAGGGAAATGATTGCGAATTATCGTGAGCACAAAATCAATCTCTTGAGCGCTGTTTAGCGCTCAGCTGTTTTATCTTGTTGATACACTACCCCGACTTGTTGTCTTATTTCATCCATCAATTCTATTAGATTCAAACTGTCTTTAAGCGACCATTGTTCACTTTCAAGCAGATTATTGTTGAGACAGTGATGCACTTCTTCTATTTCGTGAACATAGCCTTTTCCTTTTTTAGGAAATTGCTCTTGGGTAATGCTATCTCCTGTTTTCCAACTTAAGGCTTCACTTTCATGCCAGGTAGGAGCAATGGTGAGTTCTCCCTTTTCTCCATAAACTTTTGCTTCCATGGTAAAAGGGTGGGTCAAACTGCTGTAGAGTTGAGCTTGCGCCCTTGGGTAAGAAAAAATAATACTGCTTTGAATTTCTGTCCCCTGCTTATTAAAATTAGCTGTAGCCAAAATCTCTTTCGGCTTGCCTAACAAAAAATAGGCAAGAAAGACGGGATAAACCCCTATGTCTAATAAAGAGCCACCTGCTTTGGCTAGATCTAATAATCTGCTTTCTGGAGGGTCGTTCCAGCGGGGCATGGCAAAAGAAGCTTGTAGATGACGCAAATCCCCTATTTTTCCCTGTTCAACTTGTCTTTTTACCTCCAGCATAGCCGGATTAAATCGCGTCCAAAAAGCTTCCATTAAAAATACTTTTTTGGCTTTCGCCAAAGCCATCATTGCCTTTACCTCTTGCGCATTGATCCCCATGGGTTTTTCGCACAAAACCGCTTTTCCGGCGTTTATAGCATCAAGGGTTTGTGGCGTGTGATCTACATGAACACTGGCAATGTAAATGACTTGTATTAAGGGATTTAGATATAAACTTTCGTAATTTCCATAGGCGTTGTTTGCCTTGTGCTCTTTGGCAAAAGCATTTGCCCGTTCTTGCGAAGAAGAGGCGACAGCTTCTAAAACCGCCCCTTTAACTAAGCTTAAATCTCTCGCAAATTTATGGGCGATTCCGCCCAAACCTAATATCCCCCAAGCAATTTTGTCGCTCATTTTACGCTGGTCTTTTATTAAAACAGAAAGGTACAAAAGTCCGGGTAATCTGGTTTAATTTAACGCCAATTCAATTGGGTGAACAGAAAAAATAATGTAGCTTCATAAAAAAAATTGTTATCACCTATCCGACTATATTATGGGCACTACTACTGCATATCCAAAATTACTTGAACCCTTAGATTTAGGTTTCACCACCTTAAAAAACCGTGTTTTAATGGGCTCCATGCACACCATGCTGGAAGACATTGATGGCGGGATTCCGCGTTTAGCTGCCTTTTATGCCGAACGCGCTAAAGGACAAGTAGGACTTATTGTTACGGGCGGAGTTGCCCCCAGTAAACAAGGTTTAGCCCTGCCCGTGGGTCACCCTTTAGATAATGAGGCAGAAGCCGAAAAGCACAAAGAGGTTACCAAAGCAGTCCACGATGAAGGCGGAAAAATTTGCATGCAAATCTTGCATGTAGGGCGCTATGGCTATACCCCAGAAAATGTATCTGCCAGTAGTACAAAAGCGCCCATTAGTCCATTCCCCGCTAGAGAATTAAGCTCTGAAGAAGTCGAACAAACCATTCAAGATTATGTGCATTGTGCAAAAATGGCGCAATATGCCAACTATGATGGAGTTGAGGTGATGGGTTCTGAGGGGTATTTAATCAATCAATTTATCGCGAAAAAAACCAACCTTAGAACAGATGAATGGGGAGGAGAATATGAAAATCGCATCAAGTTTCCTATTGAAATCATTCGCCGCACCCGCGAAGCAGTAGGAGAAAACTTTATCATTATTTATCGTCTATCCATGTTAGATTTAGTGCAAGGCGGAAGCACTTGGGAAGAAGTGGTACAACTTGCTAAAGCGATCGAAGCGGCAGGAGCGACCATTATCAATACAGGAATTGGTTGGCACGAATCTAGGGTTCCCACCATTGGGACCGTTGTGCCCAAAGCAGGTTTTGCATGGGTCACTAAAAAGATGATGGGCGAAGTCAATATTCCATTGATTACCACCAATCGTATCAACATGCCCGATGTAGCCGAAAAAGTTTTGGCCGAAGGCAATGCAGACATGGTTTCTATGGCACGACCTTTCCTTGCCGATCCAGATTTAGTCTTAAAATCTATCGAAGGAAGACCCGAAGAAATCAACACTTGTATCGCTTGTAATCAAGCCTGTTTAGACCACACCTTTACCATGCAAGTGTCTTCTTGTATTGTTAATCCACGCGCCTGTCACGAAACAATTCTTGTTCACGAACCCACGACTAAAGCCAAAAAAATCGCCGTAGTTGGTGCAGGGCCCGCTGGGCTTGAAGTGGCAACCGTTGCAGCAAAAAGGGGGCATCAAGTCGTTCTTTTTGAAGAAAAACACGAGATTGGAGGCCAGTTTAATATGGCCAAAGTCATCCCCGGAAAAGAAGAATACGGGCAAACCATTCGCTATTATGACAATATGCTCAAAAAATATGGGGTGGACGTTCGTCTCAATACTAGAGCAGAAGAAGCAGACCTTATCGCCCAGAAATTTGATGAGATCATTCTAGCCACTGGGGTAACCCCCAGAACCTTAGAGATGGAAGGAATTGATCATCCCAAAGTCCTCAATTATGTCGATGTGTTGTACAAAAACAAAACCGTAGGGGACAAAGTAGCCATAGTTGGCGCAGGAGGAATAGGCTTTGATATGGCTGAATATCTCGCCCATGACATGGCGCATGAATCGGTGAGTTTAAATACCGAAAATTATATGAAAGAATGGGGCGTTGATATTTCTTATGCCAAAGGCGGTGCCTTAGCAGAGGCGCCTCAACCCCTGGCTTCCCCCAGAGAAATTTATTTGCTTAAGCGTTCTAAAGGAAAACACGGAAAGAATTTAGGAAAAACCACTGGCTGGATTCACCGTTCAAGTCTAGCTATGAAAGAGGTGAAAATGCTGGCAGACGTTAGTTATGAAAAAGTCGATGATCAAGGGCTACACATTAAAGTAGGAGAAGAGCAACAACTCCTTAACGTTGATCATGTGATTATTTGTGCAGGACAAGTTTCTTTAAAAGAACTTGAAGCGGGTTTAAGTAGTGCTGGGCAAAATGTGCACCTTATAGGAGGAGCAAATATCGCTGCTCAACTCGATGCTAAAATGGCCATTAAAGAGGCCAGTGAGTTAGCGGCGAAGCTTTAATAAATAGTTTAACATTTTTTAAAACCGCCTTAATGGCGGTTTTTTTATTCTCTCCCTCGAACCACTATCCGCCTTTTTGAGAACATGATTCAAGCAAGTACTTTAATTAGTCGTATGGGATTTTTCTAGAGCATAGAAGGTCACCTGGGCATAATCATCATCATTTCCAGTACTGTTGAGATGATAGACTCCAGCTTTAAAATACATGTATTGTCCACCTACATTAAACCCACTGTTTACCATATTGACGACTTTAACCACGTCTGGTTTCCCTTCTCTAATAATGGTAACAGTCAAAATATCCCCAACAACCTTAATTCGATAGCTGAAAACTTCATCAAGGGCAATTCCATCGGCAGGATTCGCGGCATTGTTACTTCTAGAGCCAATCATTTCATGCCATTGTTCGCTACCATTTCCGTCAGTGGGTTCATGGGCAAAATAGATCGACCCTAAATTGTTATTCCTCAATTTTCTGTAATAGATACGAATGGGTTCATCACTATTTGCGTGTATTTGTCCAATAACAAGTCGCCCTATATGGCTATTACTCCCCGAGGTTGTCACGTGGTTTACAGCTAGGGTGGCATTCATTTCACCATCATATGCCGCAGCGGCAACTTTATCTGCTTGCGGTGCACTGCCAAAGACCCAGTTGTTTTTATTTACGCCCTGTGTACTAATACTGGTATTTGTCCCTCTTAGCATTTCGCGTAATTCTACTCTTGTATAACTTGTGTTTAAAGAGGTTTTAAATCCTGCTACTGGGCATTTAAACACCATTCCTCCATCTGAAGCGGTATAAAAAAACGAACTGTTTACATAGCCACTGTTAAGTCCACTAACTGAAATATCTGTCGCTGTCCCATCTCCTTCATCAACAGGGATACTCAACTTCCATGTAGATAAATCAAAGTTTTCTGATGGAGCACGAGTTGCATCTATCCCTCCAGAAGGTGGTGTTGTGATTTCTTGTACTGTCCCTGGTTGTCTAATTTGTATCGTCCTAGAGAGACTTCCACCAGTAAGGTTTATCACGCCTTCCCGCTGTGCAGAAGTAGGATTTGAAGTTACAGTAAGATTGATGTCGCCGTTATTTGACCCAGAGGTAGGGCTAACCGTAACCCAATCTAGGGAGTTGTTTACGCGCCAATCTAGGTTTGAGCTAATGTTTATAGACCGTGTTTCTTCGGTAGCAGAAAACAACACAAAGGAGGAAACGGTTAAATTTTCTGGGATTACTTCTTCTGCTGCGGGTTCGCTGGCGCTACAAGCAAAAAGCAGAACGAAAAACATGAATGAAAAAACACGATTGATTGACTTCATAAGGAGTGATTCTTCCATAAAAAAACAATTTTAATTAATAAAAATTGCATTTATGGCTTAAATTCTAGGATAATGGCTTTTAGTTATTTCATCTTGAACTTCTCCTGTATGCTTGGTGCTTAGGGGTTCAAAGAGTAAAATCCATGTTTCTTCTTCTGCGCAGGGACGGTGCTCTACCCCTTTTGGAACGACAATTATTTCTCCGGGATTGATCACTTCTACACGATCGCGAAATTCCATGCGAAGTTGCCCTTTTACCACATGAAAAAGTTCGTCTTCTTTTGCGTGAGCATGCCAAACAAACTCGCCTTGAACTTTAGCTAAGAGGACTTGTTGGTTATTGAGTTCAGCAATAACATGAGGGCTCCACTGGCTGTCAAACTCCTCGTATTTTTCTAGAATATTAATGACTTTCATAAGGGTTTATTGCGTAAAAGAACAAGATAATCTTTTTTGAGAGGTCGGCTTTTTAAGGGAGCAGAATAGTTGCTTGATTTATTGTATTTTTAATAAAAAATTAAGCGTGAATCTAGCAACAATCCCTAGCAAAGAAATTATGCCCGGTTTACACGGGAAATTGGTCCATGGCCAGCAATTAAGTTGGGCTTTTTGGACGGTAGAAAAAGGAGCTATCGTTCCAGAACATCATCACCCACACGAACAAATGATGCATGTAGTAGAAGGAGAATTTGAGTTTACCTTAGACGGAAAAACAAACGTTTACACCGCAGGAGACATTGTTCCAATTCCTTCTAATATTCCACATAGCGGAAAAGCCTTAACCCCCTGTCAATTGATGGATGTATTTAGTCCTGCACGCGAAGATTACAAGTAATTATGAAAATAGACTTAACAGGAAAAAACGCCTTAGTAGGCGGAAGTAGTAAAGGAATTGGAAGAGCGATTGCAGAGCGTTTAGCTGCCTCTGGGGCTTCAGTTACTTTAATGGCAAGGAGTGAGGATTTATTGAAAAGCATCGTTGCTCAACTCGACACCAGTCAGGGGCAACACCACCAATACTTAGTGGTTGATTTTTCAAACTTCTCTGCTTTTGCAACCCAGATGGACGCTTATTTTGAAACAAATAAGATCGATATTTTGATCAACAATACCCAAGGTCCCGCAGCAGGAGGCGCAATAGAAAAATCTATTGATGACTATCAAACGGCTTTTGATCTCTTATTTAAATGTGCGGTACAGACCACTTCGCTTGCTTTAAAACACATGCAATCTCAGCAGTGGGGTCGTATCGTTAATATCGCCTCTGTCTCTGTAAAAGAACCCCTTAATTATCTGGCGCTTTCAAACAGTTTACGTGCCGCTTTAGTGACCTGGGCAAAGAGTTTATCCATGGATATTGCGGCAGATAATATCACCATTAACAATACCCTTACCGGCTATTTTGACACAGAACGCATCGCCCAACTCAATGCACAAAAAGCAGAAAAAATGAAGGTTTCACCAAAGCAGGTTCGCGCCGCCATGGAGGCACAAGTCCCCATGCAACGCATTGGGCGACCAGAAGAATACGCCAACCTTGTTTGTTTTTTAGCCTCTGAACAAGCCAGTTATATTACCGGAACCAACATCCCCATTGATGGGGGATTACTCAAATCCTTTTAATGCCAAATGAAAAAGATATTTTACTCCTTTACAATTATTGTACTGTCCCTATTATCGTGGAAAAGCACAGCCCAAGAACGACAAGACAACGCCTGGAAAGCATTATTTACAGACTACAGTTTAAACAGCAGTACAACGCTTCGTTTAGAAACCCATGTTCGAACCAGGCAATTTTTTGTAGAAAATGATCAATACTTGCTTCGCCCATCGGTCAGTTTTAAGCTAGGAAACAACACTGCTTTTGCAACAGGTTATACTTTGATTTCTAGTAATACGCCACAGCATCGCACTACAGAAAACAATCTATGGCAGCAGTTTAGTTTTTCGCAATCGATTAAGCGCAGTAGCTACTTTGGTTGGATCCGACTTGAACAACGCTGGCAATCAAAAAACAATGAAAACAGTTATGGCGCACGCATTCGTTTTCGAACAGGATTTCAATTTCCTTTGACCAAAGGCGAAAAAGCTTTTTCCCCAAAACTCGTTGTCTTTAACGAAATCTTTATGCATATCAAGGACAATTTCCCCTATCAATTTAATCAAAACTGGACCTTCTTTGGCTTTCAGCAAGCCATCACAAAAAAAATGCGTCTATCAACTGGATTTCAACGCAATACAATTGCAAAAGGAAGTGACTATTTGCATAAAAACATTTGGTCCACCCTTCTATTCTATAAAATATAAGTAAGCCTTATGACAGAAGCCATCATTGCGCAAGTAGGACAGTTACTCGAGCAACATTTAAGCTATAGTAAGGCTAAAAAAACTCCTGCCTTAAACCAACAAGCGCCAGAAATCATTGCGCAAGAGTTGCTTTTAAAAGAACGTTTAAAAGAGGGCTTTCAAGGACAGGACGATCTACTCGCTTTTGTCAAAACGTATTTAACCCACACCAATCATTTAAGCCATCCCCATTATATGGGGCATCAGGTGGCGGTTCCTCATGACCTATCCGGGATACCAGAATTGATTCATGGCACGATCAACAACCCCAGTTCACTTTATGAAATGGGACCAGCAGGAGGAACTTGCGAGGGTTTTATGATCAATTGGATGTTAGAGAAAGTAGGCTGGTTAGAAGGCCGTGATGACTATGACTTTCACTTTGCTCCAGGAAAAGCAAGCGGAGTGTTGACCCATGGTGGATCTGTCGCGAATTTAACAGCGCTTGCGGCCGCAAGAGCGGCGATTGCACCAGATGCCTGGACAGATGGAAACCCAAATGATTTAGTTGTCATTGGCGCAGCCTCTGCACATTATTCTATTGCGCGTGCGCTTTCGATTTTAGGATTGGGTAAAAAGGCTTTTTATCCGGTTGCGGTTGATGAAAATGAAGTGTTGTTGATGGAAGACCTCCCTCGCGTGTATGCAAAAGCACTTGCCGATAGAAAACGAGTGATGTGCGTGGTGGCCAATGCCTGCGCGACCTCAACAGGACTCTTTGATCCCATTGATGCCATGGGAGATTTTTGTCAAGAGAACAATTTGTGGTTCCATGTCGATGGTGCACATGGGGCAGCTGCCCTTGCAGGTCCGCAGAGTAAACAATATGTCAAAGGGATTGAAAAGGCGCGTTCCTTGATTTGGGATGCCCACAAGATGATGCGTGTTCCAGCGCTTTGTACTGCGGTATTGTTTAAAGATTTTAAAGATCAAGCGGCGGCTTTTCAGCAAAAAGGCTCTTATGTTTTTCACGATACCGAAGTGGTGGGAATGGACTCTATGCCCTATACAATTGAGTGCACTAAATCAGCTTTAGGTACGAAGTTATTTTGGACGTTTGCTTTAGAAGGCGAAGCCAAAATTGGGGAATTCATCGATCACAGTTTTCAATTAACCAAAGACTTTCACGCCCTTTTAAATGAAGAAAAGGATTTTACAACCCCTTATTTTCCTCAAAGTAATATACTGTGTTTTCGGTATGAAAAGTTTAGTCGTGAAGACGACTTTCAAAAGCTATTACGCTACACCATTATCAACGAAAAACGATTTTATTTGACCTCTTGTGAGATGAATGGACAGCGGTATTTGCGCGTTGTATTACTCAATCCAAAAACAACAATAGAACATGTTAAAGACTTAGTTGAAGAAATTAAAGCAAAAGCAATAAAATTAGCTTGTTAAGGTATTTTGTTATTACTGTATTAGTTTTCAATTCACTCTGTTGCGGCACCTTTCCTTTAATTTAGATTGTATTGGATTTGCGATCAATTAACTGTATACAATTGAATGGATATGTTTTATTTCAATGTGTATTTTGTTTTAGTTAAAGATATGTTTGCTAAAACATCAGGAATCACCTAGGCCATGGTATAAGAATGACATTGAGTTAGCTAGGGTACTTAACAAATAGTCATAAGGTTGGCGAATCGAAACTCCTTCTTCTCCTAAATAAATTCACTAACGCCCCTATTTATGTTCGTTAGTGGATTATTGCTTTTATAATTGTACGTTAGCGACTTTTAAATACGTTTTTAGGGTTAAATCTTTTTCAGATAGCTTATCGAAAAACCAGTAGCTTTTGCTATTTCTTCTTCACTTGTATTTCTTTTTCTAAGCTTTTTAACCAGTGAGACTCTTTTAGCACGAATTACCTCTCCTGGATTCACACTTCCCATATGGCTATAAAGCTGATTATTGGATAAGCTAAACTCCGATTTTAATTTCTCAATATTTACATTACTTAAATTTTCTTCAATATAGATTTCTATGCAATGGCTGGACATGTTTTTCAGTTAACAAATTCTTTGCGATTTAAGCCCTCAGTACTTTTAAGATATATTAAATCTCAACCTTTATTAGCAAACTATTCTGCCTCATTTAATTGGAAAGAGAAGATTTCTTTTGGAGCTGCTTTCACCAAAGATGTAAGCATAAGTTCAATAGTAGGTTTTCAGTTGTTGGATCATTTATTTATAGGGTATAGTTATGATATAAGTACAGGGATAGTAGATTTTGGAGGAGGTGGTTCACACGAGATTATGCTTCGATTTGAATTTAAATCAATCTACAATAAAGTGTGGAGTGACAGATTTTTTTAGTTTAAAGTAAATTTTGTATTTTGAAGGCTAACCATAAACTATATTCAAAATGAAAAAATTATTTTATTTGCTATTTTTTGCAACAACTTTAGGTTTTGCACAAGATATTGAGTGGGATCCCAAAACTACATTTGAAGCTACTTTTGACATTGACGCCGTTCACACTAGAGATGGCATCAATTATGAGCTTTCTGCTTCAGGAGACGCAGGCCCGTATGGTAAAGCTTACATATCCTATGTGTTTACCAATTATAATAATAGTACTTCGAACGGAGAATTTACAGGTTTTGCTTGGACACAAATGGGAGAGAATATTGTTAAAGCCACTCTACAAGGCGTCTTTAGAAAAGAAGGGAAGGTGTTTAAAATGTACTCTTATGATAACACGACAGATGACAATAAAATTATGATTGTTAGTGGGATAGTAGATTTTGTCGCCCAGACCATGAAGTTTAAAGTTTCTCCATTAAAATAGCGTTAATTTTAAAGGAGATATATAACCTTTCTTGGGGGATTATATTTTTTGTAAAAAATCATCTATTTATTGTTCTACCCTAAAGTTTAGGTCCTTTTTTAATTTCAAAGCGGAATTAACAAAGCTCAATATTCATTAAAATTTTATTAACTTTCTTATAATTAACCATAAATCAATTCAAATGAAAAAAACTATTTTTCTTTTAGCATTTTATATGCTATTAATTGTAGGGTGTTCACCTGCGACACAGGATAGACCTACAGAAGCTGAGGTGTCAGTTTTCAAAAAAAACGTATCAACTTTTCAAATTTGGAAAAAATCCCATGAACTAGAAGACATTGACATGTTTATGGATATTCTTGCTGACTCATTACAATGGAGCCCTCCCAATTATAAAGGTGAAATTTTGGGGAAGAAAGAATTAAAAGCTGCCTTGAGCGAAGTTTATTTTCCTTTATTCGAAAATATTCAATTTACTGAAGGAGAAGGACTCCCTTATCCTGATGCTCCTGGTTATTGGGGAGGTTCTACCTTTTCTTCTAGAGACGAAATGGCATTATCCTTTAACCCTAACAGTCTTAGAGTATATGGTCTTTGGACCGCTAAACATAGTGAAACAGGCACTCCTATACAATTCAAGTGGTTTGCTTTGATTGACTTTAACGAGGATGGAAAAATTGTAAAGTTCTCTGATTATATGGATGTTACTGGGGTTCTTATGCAATTGACAACCCCATAAATCACCAATTAATTTAAAAGGTGACAACCCCCACTATACTAGTGGGGGTTTTTTTTATTCAGTAGGTGATTTTCTTTGATGAGGTACTATGCTCTTATTTAATCGCTATATTTTTTATTTCAATGCGATGAATTGCTCTAAAGAATAAATCGATTTTTGAAAATCAATAAAAAGACTAAAATTAAAGCTAAAGAATCTCTATTATGCTACTTGTTTTATGATTGAATGAAATGGTTTCTCCCACTTTTTTTCCAAGGAGTAATTTTCCAATGGGGCTTTGAGCAGAGATACAATAATAAGTTGTTTTATCGATTTCGAGTGCTGGGGTAGAGACGGCAATATAATAGCTCAATTGATCTGTTCTAACCACAGATCCTATAGTAATTGTTTTTGATGATACATGGTTTTCTAAAGGGAGTAGTAGTTTGAGATTCCTTTCGGTTTCTTTTATTTGCTCGCCTAGTTTTTCTCTTTCTAGTTGTAGCATGGCGCGACCAGTTTCGTGTTTATCGCCAGCGCTACTTTTACTTTCTGATGCAAGGGCAACTAAGAGATCTGATTTCCTTTGTTCAAATAAACCTAAGCTGTTGTTGAGGTGGTCAGCGCAATGTTGAAATAAGGTCTTTTTTAGCATAAAGGAAGTCTTCGTTTTTCCAAGATGAATGGAATTTCTGTTGATTGATTCGTCATATTGGAGGTAGCTCTAAGGTAGTAAAACACAAATTTAAATATCTTTAAAGCTCGACAAAATAACATGAAAAATAATACGCTTTATCTATTGTCCATCTTTCCGCTCTTAAACGTTTGTATGCTGGCAATTCCTTGTCTAGTGGGAACTCTCCAAATGAAACAATCCTACATCCTGATCACCTAATCGAAAAGGGGGACAGTAAAGTTGATCTAACAAAGACTAGAATTTTATACAGCAAAAATGCATTTAGACTTAAAACTCATGGCATACTTTTTGGATATGGGAGCATAAATCAAAAAGATTAAGAGAATTTTCGTAATTTTGTTATGTTTTTTTAGGGTGTAAGCCTATTAAAAACACACCTTAAAT
>JBDNAJ010000061.1:0-2508 GCA_039768455.1 Candidatus Arcticimaribacter sp. | reverse complement strand
CGTCAATTTTTAGAAGAATTATTACCCGATGAGATTGATGATTTACTCACGACACTTCGGGAATACAGGACAACGCTGAAAGCTGATTTCGAGGAAAAAGTCATTGAAATGAATGAACGAACAAAATTACTATTAGAAGATAAGAAATGATTAAAACGGATATTATTATTATTGGAGCTGGACCCGTTGGGCTCTTCGCTATTTTTGAAGCTGGTTTAATGAAACTAAAATGCCATCTCATTGATGCCATACCTCAAGCAGGCGGTCAATTAACCGAAATATACCCCAAAAAACCTATCTATGACATCCCCGGTTACCCCACTGTTTTAGCCGGAGAATTGATTGATCGATTGATGGAACAAGCCGCTCCGTTTAAGCCAGGATTTACTTTGGGTGAAAGAGCCGACACCATAGAGAAGCAAGAAGATGATAGCTTTATTGTGACCACTAGTGAAGGAACTGCTCATCATGCTCCAGTGGTTATGATTGCAGGAGGCTTAGGAAGCTTTGAACCTAGAAAACCCAAAATTGATTCCCTACCACGTTTTGAGAAAAATGGCGTAGAATACATGGTAAAGGAGCCTGAAAACTTCTTAGGGAAGAAAATATTTATTTCTGGAGGTGGAGACTCCGCCCTCGACTGGGCCATCTATTTTGCTGAAAAGAATGACAGTCCTGTTGGATTAATCCACCGATCGGATGCCTTTCGCGCACACAAAGATTCTGTTGAAAAAGTCCACCAGCTAAAAAAAGAAGGGAAAATAGAGTTCTACACCCATGCTGAAGTGGTAGGCCTCAATGGAGAAAACACCTTGGAGTCTATTGAAATTAAACAAAAAGGACAGGAAAACAAAACCGTAGCGGTCGATACTTGGTTACCGCTATTTGGCCTTTCGCCAAAGTTGGGCCCTATTGGAAATTGGGGACTAGAAATTGAAAAAAACGCCATCAAAGTAGATAACACACTAGATTACCAGACCAATATCCCTGGGGTTTTTGCCATCGGAGATGTCAATACTTATCCTGGGAAATTAAAACTAATTTTATGTGGTTTCCACGAAGCCACCTTAGCCGTTCAAACGGCCTACAAAATCATTCATCCAGAAAAACGATTTACATTAAAATATACCACTGTACAAGGAGTGCAAGGATTTGATTAACTTGCCTATATGAAAGAAGCGTCGTTGAATGTCTTTGGAGAACCCTTAGTTGTTTGTGGAACAGAACCCATGACAGGTGCCTACCGAAATGGCTGCTGTGATACTGGTCCTTTTGATGCTGGAACACACACTGTTTGTGCTGTTGTGACCGCAGCGTTTTTAGAATTCTCGAAAGCAAAAGGGAATGACTTGACTCGTGCCTTGCCGCACTATAATTTCCCAGGTCTTGTACCAGGAGACAATTGGTGTCTATGCGTATCGCGTTGGTTAGAGGCCTATCGTGCTGGAGTTGCACCAAAGATCAAACTCGAAGCCACCCACCAAAAAACGCTCGATTATATTTCACTAGAGGAATTATGTACATTTGCGGATGCTACTACTTGATTACCTCCTTCTCTTCTCGGGAACTTCCTTTTTATTCTTTGGCATAGGATGCTTCGTCAGCGCTCATCTAAAGACTGAATTCATTCGTTATGGATTGCCACAATTTAGAGCACTTATTGGGGTTTTACAAATTCTAGGTGCGTTAGGAATAGGCATTGGTTTTTGGTGGCCAGTACTTCAATTGTTGAGTACTCTTGGGCTCACACTTTTGATGCTTCTCGGTTTTAGCGTTCGATTAAAAATTCGGGATACTTTCCTACAATCGTTTCCCGCCTTCTTCTATTTTATCCTTAACCTATATCTCAGCTATCTACTCTACAGCAACCTTTAACGCTTTCTTGGGAAAACATTATAAGGGCTTTAACAGCTCAAAAAACCAGTCTCAACTATATTTGTAGTATAATTTTCATGTATTAGTTAATGATTTTGGTTGATAATTTCCCCCCTTTAGTTCTCATAAACTAAGCGGGGGTTATTACTTTTGTAACCTATTTTAACTTTTATGGCCAAACGCAAACCGCAACCCGACGAAATTGATCTACATGGATTACGCCACAAACCAGCACTGGAATTGGTGCGAAACACCCTGGCCAAGCGAGACGAAAAAGGCTCTTTCTCATTGACCATTATTACAGGGAATTCTACTGTCTTGCAAGAACGCCTTTTTGAGGAAATACTCCATTTTACCAATTACACTTACTATGTCCCTTCTTGGAATTTAGGACAGATCATTGTCGAGAATATCGAGTTGTAACGATTTATGCACAGGTAACAAAATTGACCGTTTCAAATGATCTTAAAAACCTTTACCTGACGAAAAATAAGCTCTTTAAAGAAATTTACACTACTAGGGTTTTTTATCTTTATTGCTAAAGAACTTTTGTCTCAGTATAATTTTAAAGTAGAAATAAATGTAGATTAAAAATATTATTGAACCTACAATAAACATTGCTTGATTATTCAT
>JBDNAJ010000060.1:0-5564 GCA_039768455.1 Candidatus Arcticimaribacter sp. | reverse complement strand
GAATAAGGTGTAAATAGGGCTGGTTTTCAAAAAGTCTTGCTAAACGCTCAAGGGTAGGGCGAGGACTTGTGCTGTCTAAAATCGCCTTTAGTCGAATGGTTTGAAGTTTTGCTTGCATCCAAAAAATGCGGGGTGATTTTCTTTTCCAGCTTACGATGGATTGAAAGGCCTGTTTTGCGCTATCTAATAGATGGGCTTTTTCGAGTAATTGCGCTTCGATGTATCGATAACGTGCCTTGGCCGTTCGATCTTTTTCTGCTAAGGCTGCACGGGTGATATAAACTCTAGCAGAGTCTTCGTTTTTTAAATTGAGATAAGCTTGTGCCACCGTCGCATTTACTTCTGAATAAAGGGTTTTACCAAAGGGAATGCGTTGCGCGATTGGTTTTAAGTTATCTATTGCAAGGGCAGCGTTCCCCAGACGAAGGTTTGTTTTTTCGCGCCATAGCTTGCCTTCGTAGTATACATTTTCATTGCCAAAATACGCTTCAAGAAGGAAGTTAAACGCTTCTAGCGCAGGTAAAAAACGACGGTCAAAATAACGGGCTTTTCCTAATAATAAATAAGCGTCTTGAATTTGTCGGTTGCGTTGTTGCCCAGCGATTTTCATCGAGTGCTTTTGAATGGCCTTCACTGCTTTTTCTTCTGCTACCGCAAAACTGGGGATGCTCGCGCGACTCTCCTGATCTTCACCTGATAACAAAATGGGTTCTACTGGGAGAACTTTCAGAAAATTATCTTGATTGTTTTGGTACAAGATCGCTTCGCCTATGGAAAGGGCTTCTTTCCCATTAAAGAGGACATTAAACTTTGTGTTTAATGCGTGATATTCTCTATTGACAAGATTGTTTTTTTGGGTAGAACAACCCAAGACAATTAGTCCCAAAAAAGAGAGGAGAAAAGAGGCGTGTTGAAATTTCAAAAAAAAGCTTTTGTATTATAACTAAAAAACGCGCCTTTTAGTATGCTATTGCCCCGAAAAATAAGCCTCTAGTTCTTTTAACGTCTTTGGGCTTTTAGGGGTGTCCTTAATAACATTGCCTTTTTCAAGCAAAACAATCCGTTCACAAACGTCTGTGACATGATTTAAATCGTGGGAAGAAATCAATAAGGTCTTGTCTTTATTCCCCTCGCTGACGAGAAAAGACTTTAATCGTATTTGTGAACTAGGGTCAAGATTAGCAAAAGGCTCGTCAAGAATAACAATAGAAGGATCCCCTATAAAAGAAGCGGCTAAGCCTACCTTTTTTTGGTTCCCTTTTGAAAAGTCGCGTAAGTACTTTTTTTGATCTAAAATTTCCCCGTTAAAAAAGGCGTCAAACTGTTGAAGAAATTCTTTTAGTGCGGCGCTATCTACTTTGCGCAACTTTGCGATGAATTCAAAATATTCTTCTGGGGTTAAATAATCAATTAAAAAATTATCATCGACAAAAGCGGCGACGTCTTTTTTCCAAGCTTCGCTTTTTGCTACCGCAATAGAATTGATCGTTACATTGCCACTGCTGGCTTGAATAAGGTCTAAGATTAAACTAAAAAGCGTGGTTTTCCCCGCGCCGTTATTCCCCACTAGACCAAAGTGTTCTCCTTTGTCAATCGAAAGCTTATCAACGTTTAAAACGATGGCTTCTTCGTATTTCTTTGAAAGGCTATTGAGTTGTATCATCTGTCTATTTGTTAAAGGCTTCTATGGTTTCGTGTTTTTGTTTGAGGTAAAGCGCAGTAACCCATTCGGCCAATTGATTTTTAAATACAATGCCTAGCATTCCTGCTCCTGCCAAAGACAAATACCCCGCTGTTGGTCCCAGAAATTTAGCGGGCAACCAATACAATAAAACCGGCAAAACCATCTTTGGGATAATCAATAAAAATTGGTTTAAAGAAAAGGATTGAGTGTTTTCAAAAGCTTTTGCTTTTACGTTTAATTTCATGGGCGTTTTATTCATTAAACCCCCAAAAAGCGTGGTCCAGGTATTTAGCCCCATATTAAACAACGATCCCGCTAGAATAATTCCCATGATATCCCAGCCAAAATACAGGTAAGGGAGCGATAATACGGTTGAAATTGCGGTGACAAAAACCATCAAATTCCACTTAGAAAGCAGGTACTTTTTATAGGAAATATTCTGTGTCATCAAAAGTTTATAATAACTACTGTCCCAAGCAGGGACATAGTTCCCAAAGGTTAAACTAAACCCTCCCGTAACAAATAAGCCCGCAAAAACCATCACAAAATCTTGCTGGCGATAAATGTCTTGGGTAAAAAAGATCAAGCCATAAAACAAAAAAAGAAAAGACATCAAAACAACTTGACGTGGGCGAACATTTCGAATAATCATCCGTAAATCGTTCTTTAAAATCAAAGCATCCTCTCCTAAAAAATTGAGGAAAGAATAGTCTCCCGTTTGAACAACCGTTTTCTTTTTTGCCAAACCGGCATCCATATAAAAACCTCGCTTTAAAAAATAAAATACTAGAGCATAGCTTAAAACTAAAGGAAAGATAAATAAGCTGACTAATTCTGGCTGTGCAACAACGGCGTCAAATAAAGCGCCAGTCATATGCCCTAAATCAAACTCTGTGTACAAGTCTAATGCAACCGTTGCTGCAACAACGGCTAGCAATAGGACAAAATAAAAATTGTTTTTATTGATCATATAAATCAAAAAATTGAGGCAAAGTGTTGTTAACAGCAGCGCAGTCCACCAAGCAACAACCTGCGTCCCTAAATAATCATCTCTATACATTGAAATTGCAAAAGGCAAATAGATAATTAAAGGCGTGGTATTAAACCCTGAAAAGACTGACCGAAACAAAACATTGTTGATGATCCTTCTTTTTTTAAAGGGAAGTAAAATCAGGGTTTGAATATTCGTAACGGGTAGTTGCTGAAGAAAAAAACGCAAGATTAATTCAAAAAAGAAGATATATAAGATGATGCCGTTAAATACCTCAACTGCTTCCCGGTCTAAAATCTTTTTATTTAAAATCGGGTAAGCCATGCTCGCCCCAAAAACAAATGCGCCTAGAAAGTAAAGCGTCACTAAAACCATGATGACTTTTATCGACATCTTCGCCTCCCATTGTGGCGCCCGAAAAGTTTCTTTCCATTGGAGGGAAAATAAGTTCATATAATAGATCTATGGTTATAAGTCGAATCAAGATACAAATCGTTACACTTAACATCAATTAAATCCTTATTTTTAACCAAAAAAAAATGAGCGCACTCCACCCACTTAGAGTTGAAAAAATTAATCGCCTTACCCCTTCTTCTGTTGCAATTTCTTTTGAAGTTCCTACTGCTTTAGGGGCAGACTTTGCCTTTAAAGCTGGACAGTATTTAAGTCTAGAAGCAACTATCGACGGGGTTGCTGTTCGAAGATCCTATTCTTTGTCTTCTGCTCCGCACGAAAATCGTTTAACCGTAGGGATAAAGAAAATCGAGCAGGGAGTCTTTTCTAGTTTTGCCAATGATGTTTTAACCGAAGGGGATACCCTAAACGTCGCCCCCTCAGAAGGGCGTTTTGTTTATGTTCCAAATAGCGCAACACAACATTTACTTTTAATTGCCGCAGGGAGTGGAATCACTCCTATTCTATCGATTCTTAAAACAGCATTAGAAAAAAGCACAACAACCACTGTTCAGTTGGTCTATGGAAATAAGTCCCCTCATGAAAGCATGTACCGCGATCAACTTATTGCACTACAAGAGCAATTTAGTGATCGTCTAAAAATTCAATGGGTCTATTCTAAAAGCAATGAACCCGATGCGCTCTTTGGGCGTATCGACGCCTCTGTAATTAAATACAGCCTAAATCAAACAGACGCTACTCCAGACCAGGTTTATCTCTGTGGCCCAGAAGCGATGATTAACACCGCTCAAGAGACTTTAATCAGTTCTAATCTTGCGAAAGAAAACATTCATTTTGAATTGTTTACAGCAACTGAAAGCAAAGCTCCTTCAACGGCAAAAGCGGGAGATAAAATTTCGCTTTCGATCGTCGCAGACGATGAAAACTATACAATCGAATCAAGCGCAGATAAAACCCTTTTAGATGCTGCTTTACAGCAAAAAATAGACGTTCCTTATTCTTGTCAAGGTGGGGTGTGTTGTAGTTGTATCGCTAAGGTTACCGAGGGTAGCGCTAAAATGGAAAACAATCAAATCTTAACCGACGATGAAATTGAAGAAGGTCTTGTACTTACCTGCCAAGCCTTTCCAACGTCTGCCACAGTAACGGTTGACTATGATGATGTTTAAGCGCTTAGGCTAAGACCCTTTGGCGCTGTGTTTTTGTAAAGCATTCGCTGGTCGAAAAAGAGTTTGATTAAAGGACCTTTTGATTAGGAAAGACGTTACAACATTCCCCTTTTTGCTAAAACGGAAAGCCGTATTTGCTCAATAAAAGCAGGCCAATAATTCCAAAAAACAACAACTCCCTTAGCCAGGCTCTTTTCATGTCTTCAAAAAAGCGCGTAGACAAGGCCATTAATGCCATGATAAAAATCACCCATGAAAAACTATTTTGTGTTTGAAAGAATACGGCAAATAATAAGGCTGTAACAGCCAAAGCGAACAAAGCAATCATCCCTGATCCATAAGAAGCGCTTTTTGTCCCCATGTCGATATAGTGCTTTAAAACCGAAAACAACAATAATACCAGCAGTATACCCCACCATAAGTTTAAACGTAGAAGCGATTCCCACGAAAAAGAAAAAACCAGCGTTGAAAAACTAATCTCTGGGATTAACACGCTTTGCGGGTATAGGTAAATAATCATTATTTCTAAAAGGAAAAGCGCTAGTAGCGGTAATAATGAAATAACGATAAATCTAGGGTTTAAGCCTCCCTTTGCCATCAAAACAAACCATAAAAAAGGAAGGAATATTATTCCTTGTGAGAAAAAAAGGCAGCCGGTAAAATAAAAGAAAAAAGCGTTAAACACCTTGGCAATATTCCCCCCAGATTGGTCAATCGCAATTAAATAGCTAAAGGCAATCCACAAGAAAAAAAAGAAAAACAACACCCAATTATCCCACAGCTCTGCTGGAAGGGCTAGAATAAAAACCGGGAAAAGTAAAAGGTGATAATTTGCCGTTGTTGCCCAATAGTGCTGTTTTACCGTCCAGTCAACCGCTAACATACACAGGCATAAAACAACAAAGGCGACGTTTTTTTGAAAATCAACGCTAATAAAAACGCCTTCTATTTCTCCTCTAGAATAAACGGCAAAGATTAAGATTGCTGTCGAGAGCAGATAGCTAAACACACCAGATTTTTTAAACAAAGAGGATATCACAATTAATGTCGCTTGTTTTTTTGCTAAGATAGACTTGTCTTTTCACTTCTGCCAAAAAGGAAATTTCTTTTTCTTTTAAAATTTATTCGACCGCTTTACATTAATCTCTCGTGAAATTGAATCTAATCGATTTAATCTCAATAGAATAATTCTAAGTTTTAGTGGTAAAAGGGTTTTGCTAAGTCTCGCTTGGATTTCAAAAAAACCTTAAAATTTTGACCTCAGACGCTTTCCCTTCTGCTAAGTTTTTCCCTATTTTTGCATGGT
>JBDNAJ010000059.1:0-2974 GCA_039768455.1 Candidatus Arcticimaribacter sp. | reverse complement strand
TATTGACCTATTTTAGCCGTAATGGATGTGGCCAAATTTTGCATTTCTTCTGGGGTGAAACTTTCTTTTTTACCAAAAGTGGCGTCTGCCATGGTTAGCAACGGAATCAAATGAACATGCGCATGCGGGACTTCTAGACCGATCACAGTCATCCCGATGCGTTTGCAGGGAACGGCTTTTTCAAGACCCAGAGCGACCTTGCGAGAAAAGTCCATTAAAGCGGTGTACTCCTCTTGCGATAAATCAAAAAGCTTATCTGTCTCCTTTTTAGGAATACAAAGGGTATGCCCTTTGGCATTAGGATTGATATCTAAAAAGGCGAGATGTTGTTCGTCTTCGGCTACTTTATAAGCGGGTAATTCCCCTGCAATAATTTTAGCGAAAATGCTCATTAGGAACGGCTAATGGATAAGATTTCAAATTCGATGGTGCCGTTAGGAACTTGGATCGCTGCAGCTTCTCCAACTTTCTTTCCCAATAAGCCTTTCCCGATAGGGGAATCAACCGAGATTTTTCCAGAGGCTAAATCGGCTTCGCTTTGCGCCACAAGGGTGTAGGTCATCTGCATGCCATTTGATTTGTTTTTTACCTCAACGGTAGACAAAACCAATACTTTAGAGGTGTCGAGTTCTGCCTCGTTGATAATACGGGCATTAGACAAGGTCTCTTCCATTTTAGCAATGCGCATTTCTAGCATGCCTTGGGCTTCTTTGGCGGCGTCGTATTCGGCATTTTCACTTAAATCACCTTTGTCGCGGGCTTCGGCAATGGCTTGAGAAGCTTTGGGGCGTTCTATGTCTTTTAAATGATTGAGTTCCTCGCGCAACTTTTTTAGACCTTCTTCGGTATAATAAGATACTTTACTCATAATCTTTTCGTTTAAATAGAATAAAAAACCCTTCATTTAACGAAGGGTTGTCCTACAAATATATAAAAATGCGAAAGAATCTATCGATTAGCTTTAAAAAGAAGTGTCTTTATGGCTTATTGCTATTCATTTTAATCGGATGCAGTAAAGATGCTCTTGAGCGCAATCCATTTCTTCCCGCCATGCGTTTTTCGATCCCGATCAATTTGAGTTTGCCGCAATATGACAATTTGCGTTTTGCTGGTGGGTCCATACTTTTGCCCAATTATGGGCATAAAGGCATCATTGTTTTTAACCTCAACGGGAATAGCTACCTGGCTTGGGAAGCGAGTTGCCCCAATCATCTCCCCAATGATTGTTCTCAAACACAAATTACCGGAGTCTTAGCGCAATGTTCTTGCGAAGACTATCAATACAGCCTCGCCACTGGACAGTTACTCAACCCTGCCGAAGGTCAAAGTGAGCTTTATTCTATGGTGATGTATCAAGCCATCTTGAGAGGAAACACCCTAGAATTGTCAAATTAACCCGCCCAGTCACCTAGACGGGTATTTTTTACTACAATTTAATCGTTGCCCCTAGCAAGAAGTTTGTCCTTGCTTGTGGATAATACCCCACTCCCTCGATGGTGGTTACTTGGGTAGAACTCGACCAAGTATCATCATAGGTATAGAAATACCCATTTGATTCAAATTGCACGTTGAATAGATTGTTTACCAAGAGGTAAAAGGATATCCCTTTGGCCCAACTTGTTGGGCCTACATTGTATTGTACATTTAAATCATTCAAGAAATAAGACGAGAGTTTAGACAAGTCTGCGTCTATATTCCCCATGTATTGCTCCCCAACAAATTTTGACAATAGCCCCACTTGAAACTGTGTAGAAGGCACAAAAACAATATTACTTCCCGCCACTACATTAGGAGAATAAGAAATATTGGTGTCCCCTAGATTGACTAGTTGACCATCGCGTTCAAAATTAAAGTCTTTGTTTTTGTTTTGGCTCAGGGTTAAATTGGGTTGCCATAACCATTGATCGTTTAAGGCAATCTTAGCGTCTAGTTCAATCCCTAAACGGTAGCTATCTCCTACATTTTCGCGAATCGGTGCGCCCACATCGTCTATTCCACCGGTCAAGACCAATTGATCTTTATAGCGCATATAGTAGACGTTTGCACTCCATTGCGCACGAGCCGATTTTTTACGCAGTCCCGCTTCAAAATCGTTTAAGACCTCTGGGCGAGGGCTGCCGTTTTCATAGTCGGTGCGATTAGGCTCTCTTTGCGCTTTGGCATAAGAAATATACCACTGTGCATTTTCGCTGGCAGCATAGGTCAACCCAAACTTTGGATTGAAAAAGTTAAAGCTATCGTCTATATCAATCGTGCCTAAACCGTTCACCGTTCCAGCCGCTGTATAGTTCACATTACGGAATTGTAGATCGACATAACCCGAGAATTTATCGTTGATTTTTTGGGTTAGTTTTCCAAAGAAGGAAACCTCTGTCTTCTCTCCCTTATTGCGATAAAACTCATGGTTAGGCTGAGCATTACCGGCAAAGCGCGCCCAGATAAGTTTCCCAAAATGATCCCCGTCATAGGTACTGTACAAACCTCCTAATACTAAATTTGTTTCAGCGACATTGTATTGTGCATTTGCTGTTAAAACATAAAAGTCGTTGTCTAACCACTTGCGGGTAATATCGTCTGTGGTACTTTGAGTAGCTCCGCCTAAAACGACATCATCAAGACGTAAATTCGCTAAACTATCATCGTTGTTATATTCTTCATAATAGCCGCGACCATAAGTGTAGTTCAAGCCTAGAGAAGAAGACCAGTTATTTGCATAAGTTTGATTCCAGTGCAATTGATAATGATCCTGGCGATAGTTATCGACCTGGTTATCATAATAGCCTGTTAAGTCTCCTTTATCGTTATAAATCTCTCCCGCAAAGTTATAGGTACGATCATTTTCTAAGGTGTAAGGATCTACCCCAAACCAAGATTGATAGGTCACCTCATGTCCTCCAAAGGTCAAGGCCTTGATCAAGGTGTTTTCGTCCTTGTATAAGCCTTGTAAGAAATAGGATTTTAAATCAGAAGACGC
>JBDNAJ010000058.1:0-28347 GCA_039768455.1 Candidatus Arcticimaribacter sp. | reverse complement strand
GGAACTTTTACGCCATCTTTAGCGGTTGCCCATAGGCGCTTAGAAACATAGTTGTTTTTATCGAACTTCCCGCCTAATACCTCTTGCTCTTTAAGAACGGTCTGGGTTTTATCTTTCATATCAAACTCAATCACACTCGACGGTGTTGTCATTGAGTTGTAGACATAGCGCAATTTTGTGGTGTCAAAATCTATATTCGTTGAAGTATAGACCGTGTAGGTTTCCCCTTCTAAGGGTAAATAATAATCTTCTTGTTCATCCCATCTTTTGATGCGGATTTTGGCTAAGCCTTCTGCTCTTTCTGTAACAGTCCAGTACTCATTAAAAAGTTCTAAATCTTCAAGTAAGACATCTTCTCTATGTGCCAAAACTTCTTCCCAATTTTCCATTTGAGGAGCGGTAATTGGCGTCTTCATTACCTTGTAATTCTTTGCTCCATCTGCATTGGTGAAAATGTAGAAATGTTCTCCGTAATGAGAAATACTATACTCTAAATCTTCTTTTCTATCCTGGACAGTGGTGAAAGCTGAAAGCGGTTCATCTGCTTTGATGAATTGAAATTCTGTTGACAGCGTACTGTAAGAACCTATGAAAATATAATCTTCTGACTTAGATGCAGTCACATAACAAGAAAAGGTCTCGTCGTCTTCTTTAAAAACCAATTCACTCTGTGCATCTAGATCTGCAAAAGTATGGCGATATATCGCTTCAGATCTAAGGGTTGTAGGGTTTTTTAGGGTATAAAAAAAGTGATTATTGTCTTTTGCCCAGGCACTTCCACCGGTGCTATTTACAATAGAGGTGTCAAAAATTTCTCCTGTAACTAAATCTTTTACTTTAAGCACATATTGACGTCTTGATACAGTATCAATTCCAAAGATAGCCTTAGTATTATCTGGACTGATATTAATGCCTACAAGGCGAAAATAATCTTGCCCTTTAGCCATTTCATTACAATCAAATAAGATTTCTTCTGGAGCGGTTAAGCTATCTTTTTTGCGGGTATAAATAGGATAGTCCTGCCCTTTTTCATAACGGGTGATATACCAATAATCATTGTAAAAGTAAGGGACAGAATTGTCCTCTTCCTTAATAAGTCCTTTCATCTCTTTAAATAAATCATCTTGGAGAGGCACTAGGTGCTGAGTAGACTTTTGGTAATAATCATTTTCGCGTTCTAGGTAATCGATTACCTCTGGATTTTCACGCTCTTTTAGCCAGTAAAATTCATCCATCCTTATATCATTGTGCAATTTGTGCTGATAGGGTTTCTGATCGGCTAAAGGTGGGGTAAGCGAAGCATCTGGTTTCATTTCTGGTGGAGTATTTTTACAGGCAATTATTAATAAAGAAAAAAGCAAAATTAAGCCTTTCCCTTTAGCATAAACTAGATAAGGAGCATTATTCATCATAATATTAAAAATTAAAATTGTTTTAAACAGTTCAACACATAATCGTGCTGTGCATCGGTATAATCCCGATGAGTAACAAAGCGCAATTTCCCTGAACCCATGCTAATCAAATCGATCTCACATTGCTTCATATAGGTCATAAAACGCTCTTCGAGCTGTGGAGTAGCTAATTCAAAAATAACAATATTTGTATCAACTGGAGCAAGATAATCAACACCATCAATCGCTAGGACTGCTTCGCCCAGGGCTTTTGCCTTTTCGTGATCTTTTGACATGGCATCCCAATGATGGTCTATCGCATAACTTGCGGCCTGCGCTAAATAACCTGCTTGTCGCATTCCGCCCCCTAAAATTTTCCTTACCCTAAGGGCTTTATCCATCAATGCCTTTGAACCCACTAAAGCAGATCCTACGGGAGCGCCTAATCCTTTACTAAAGCAAACCGAAATCGTATCAAAGTGTGCTCCAAAAAACGCCGGAGAAGTTTTTGTCGCAATCATCGCATTCCAGATTCTCGCTCCATCAAGGTGCAAGGGAAGTTTTTCTTTTTTGCACAAGGCTGCGATACGCTTAATTTCCTCTGGATCATAGCAGGCTCCTCCCCCTTTATTAGTCGTATTTTCTAAGACCACCAAAGCTGTTTTAGGAGAATGATAAAAATCTGCAGGATTAATACGCTGTTGAATTTGATCTGCGGTAATGCGCCCGCGTTCTCCCACAATGGTAGCGCAAGAAACGCCGCTGTTAAAGCTTACTCCTCCCCCTTCATAATTAAATACATGGGCATAATGATCACAAATCAATTGCTCTCCGGGATTCGTATGAAGCTTAATCGCCGTTTGATTTGCCATGGTCCCAGAAGGAAAAAATAAAGCGGCCTCTTTTTTAAAAAGCTGAGCCACTTTGGCCTCCAAAGCATTTACACTGGGATCTTCTTTAAAAACATCATCTCCAACTTCGGTTTGCAACATCTGCTGCAACATTTCTTTAGAGGGGCGCGTGACGGTGTCACTAATTAAGTTTACTTGCATCTTTATTCACAACGTAGACCACTCCCGATCGGAGAGCCATCTGGTATTTTTGGCGAAGCTAAAGCTTGAAGCTCAGCCGGGTGTTCAAAATAATTTTCGATACTATTGCGGTAGTAATTCCCATAAGGATGGGTGCGTTGATCCTTTAACCAGCTTGACAAAGCGTATAAACTTTCATGCACTTCGGCACGAACTGCATTAGGAATATTTGACGCTTGACCTAACTGCATCATATGCTGCAACAAATTTCCTTGAACCACCATTTGAATCGCTTTCGCCTCAGTATCATATTGTTTTTGCATAAAAACATCCTCGATCAAAAGCATCAAAGTCTCTTTAAAACCTAGCTGTTGTTCGTCAAAAGCTTTTTGCTGGACCAATCGTGCAGCTCTTTGTTCATTTAATATCATTCCCAATACTGCATCGCTCAAGGTATGGGCTGCGCCCAAAGCATCAAAGGTCAATCCTGTTTGTGTCGCAAAACTCTCTCTACTTGCCCCATACCCAAAGGCGTGTGGGGGCATCATCTTTCTAATGTGCGGTGGAATCCCCAGGGTCCCTTGATCTAAAGAGCTTATTAAAGTTCCTAAGGCCTCCTTTTGAACGCTTGGCGCAACAGTTTTAACGCCAATAGAAGAAGCCCCTTTCACTCCATAATCATAATCTTGCCCACCAATCAATTTGACCACTCCTTCTAATTGGTAACGATGTAAAAAGTAAAGCGGAACCAATCGATCACGAAGTACAGATAAAGGCTCCCCTGTTTTTAATTGATCTGCAGAAAAGTTATTCATCGCGATTTGACGCACCGCTAAAAGGTGATTAAATTCTTCTACGGCCGTCTTTCCATTGTCCCAAAGGTGCGCATAAGGATGTGCACCGCCGATAGGGCGAGCATCACGATCGGCAATAAAACGATGTCCTGCAGCATAACTCTCTTCTAAAATTTGATTTAAGGCAGCTGTTTCGTCAGTTCCATCAGGGAAATCACTGTAGGCATATTTTACCGTGACCTTATCCCAATCGCCAATTCCTACTGCATAGGCGTTTTGATAGCTTATTTGGCCATCTTCAATGGCCAAAGTGGGATGGGGATAATCCATCACAGAAGCGCGCTCTTTTACGCTAGTAGCAAAATTATGGGTGAACCCTAAAGTATGTCCTATTTCATGGGCAGATAATTGCCGTATTCTCGCTAAGGCCATTTGTAACATGGGGTCATCATTTTCATCGTCTTTTGCATAAGGGTTGTCTGTCAAAGCTTGTGCGATCATAAAGTCTTGTCGAATACGCAGGCTTCCTAAACTTACATGTCCTTTCAAAATTTCTCCGCTGCGGGGATCTACTACACTCGCCCCATAACTCCACCCACGGGTTGAGCGATGCACCCATTGGATCACATTGTAGCGCACATCCATAGGGTCGGCATCATCTGGTAATATTTTTAATTTAAAAGCATCTTTGTAGCCCGCTGCTTCAAAGGCTTGGTTCCACCATTTTCCGCCTTCTAATAAGGCAGATCGAACCGGCTCTGGTGTTCCATTATCTAAGTAATAAACAATCGGTTCAACCGCTTCGCTCACTGCTGCATTAGGGTCTTTCTTCTCTAAACGATGGCGCAGGGTAAACACCTTGCGAGTTGCCTCGTTCACTGGCGTAGAATAATCATTGTAGCTAAAAGGGATCGCTCCAGACCGCGGATCAAACTTGCGTTGTTCAAACGCCACTTCTGGCAATTGTACAAAAGAGTGATGCTGATGCACACTCACGCTATTGGGTGAAGGGGTCACAGATCGAATCAAGCCTCCTTGCGGATTTCCTTGAAAGGTAAGCAACACGTCAAACTCACTGTTTTGTGGGAAATTCTTCGTCCGGGCTAAAGCGACCGCAGAACGACTTTTATCTACGGTATAACTCCCTTGTTTACTGCGCTTCAAACGTTGAGACACCCCATGGGCATCTTGCATTAAGAAAGGGGTTAAATCAATAGTGTAATGAGTAGCCGTTGTATTTTTAATCGGAAATCCAAAAAGGACAGATTTTGCAAATGCCTGCTCAATAGAAGCTTGCTCTAGTACATTATCTGAAGTACTGCGATAATCTAAATTGGGCTGCACCAACATTAACTTGTCTCCCATTTTAGTGAAATGAACCACCCGTTCATTCCCCAATTGTCCTCGATCTAAACCAATATCATTACTCCCTATCCCAGCGCTTAAGCTATTGATATAGAGAAAGGATTGCTCCATCTGGGTGTTGCGATTAACTTTGAGATAAATTCGGCCATCAGCCTCATCATAACTAAAGTCAAAAAAGCCTGGATAACTTTTGAGTGTAGAGTTAGCTACTATGGCAGTCTTATTCGCCTTCGGTCTTTTATTTTGGGCTTGTCCCATAAAAAACACTAAACAAAGGCTCAACCCTATTATTGTCTTTAATTTCATACCGATTATTTGTTGTAACAAGCTAAAAAAATATTTCAAACAAATAAAGAATCGCGAACTAAATTCTATTTTTACAAAAAAATATATATGCTCACATCTGATCAACTGAAAGATCTGTTTGAACGCCTTGGTGCGTTAAGGAGGTATCTTTGACATTGATGCCAAAGAAATCCAAATTCGCAATCAAGAAGAAGTAACCCTATATCCTAACTTTTGGAACGACCCTAAAAAAGCCGAAGCACACATGAAAGGCCTGCGTAACCTTAAAAAATGGGTCACAGACTATAATGGCGCTAAGCAATTAGGCGAAGACTTAGAAGTCCTCTATGAATTTTATAAGGCAGGCGAAGCCGAAGAAGACGAACTCAATACAACCCATCAAAAACTCTTGGGCGTACTCGAGGATATCGAATTTAGAAATATGCTCTCTGATGAAGGAGATGCTTTAAGTGCCGTCTTACAAATTACTGCAGGTGCCGGCGGGACAGAAAGTTGTGACTGGGCAGAAATGTTAATGCGCATGTATTTAATGTGGGCAGAAAAGCAAGGCTTTAAAATCAAAGAGCTCAACCATCAAGCTGGAGATGTGGCAGGGATTAAAACCGTAACCTTAGAAATTGAAGGGGATTTTGCCTTTGGCTGGTTAAAAGGTGAAAACGGTGTACATCGCTTGGTGCGCATCTCCCCTTTTGACAGTAATGCTAAACGGCATACTTCATTTGCTTCTGTTTATGTTTATCCACTTGCAGACGATAGTATTGAAATCATCATTAACCCTTCTGAGATATCATGGGAAACCATGCGCTCTAGTGGTGCTGGCGGACAGGGCGTTAATAAAATCGAGACAGCAGTTCGTTTACGTCATGCCCCATCGGGGATCATGATCGAAAATTCTGAAACAAGATCGCAATTAGAAAATAAAGCCAAAGCCATGCAATTGCTTAAATCTCAATTATACGAGATTGAGCTACAGAAAAAGATGGCCGCGAGAGACGAAATTGAAGCTTCCAAAAAGAAGATTGAATGGGGGTCTCAAATTCGCAACTATGTTATGCAACCTTATAAGCTGGTCAAGGACGTGAGAACACAGACAGAAACCAGTGATGTAGATGGAGTGCTCAATGGTAACATTGATGCCTTTTTAAAAGCCTATTTGATGTTTATGGGCCAAGACAGAGAAACCGATACCTTATGACAAAGATCAAGAATATCATCTTTGATTTAGGGGCTGTCTTGATTGACTGGAACCCAGATTATGTATTTAAAGACGTATTTAAAGACGAAGAAAAACTGGCCTGGTTCTATCGCGAAATCTGTACCATGGATTGGAATGAAAATCAAGACGCAGGTTATCCCCTAGCGCAAGCAACAGAAGAAAGAGTTGCGCTCTTCCCGCAATATGAAGATTGGATTCGCATGTATTACGGCCGCTGGGAAAAAATGCTGGGCGATGCCATTCAAGGCACTGTACAACTCTTAAAACAATGTGTCGATGATCCAGAACTTAAGGTAGTCGCCTTAACCAATTGGAGTGCAGAAACCTTTCCCATTGCCCTCAAAAAGTTTGACTTTTTACAATGGTTTGAAGGCATTGTTGTTTCTGGAGATGAAATGACTAGAAAACCCTTTCCAGAGATTTATCACACCACCTTGAACCGCTATAATTTAAAGGCAGAAGAATCTCTCTTTATAGACGATAACTTAAGAAATATTGAAGCTGCTTCTGCATTAGGAATCCAATGCATTCACTTTATATCGCCAGATCAACTTAAACAAGAATTACAAAAATTAAAATTGATATGAGCTTAAAAATTTACCACAACCCTCGCTGCAGAAAATCAAGAGAAGCCCTACTGCATTTAGAAGAAACAAAGCAAAATTTTGACATTGTCAATTATATAGAACAAACCCTTTCTAAAAAAGACATTGAACAACTGCTTGTAGCATTGGATTATCAACCAGAGGAATTAATCCGGAAAAACGAAGCCATCTGGAAAACAGAATACAAAGGGAAAGAGTTGTCTACCGATCAACTTGTCACTGCTTTAAGTGAACACCCAAAATTGATCGAACGCCCCATTATTTCTAACGGAAAACAAGCGGTGGTTGCCCGCCCCCTAGAAAAATTGATCGATTTTTTAAAATAATTTCAAATTGGTGAAACTTTTTAGACAAAATGGAGTCTAATGAAAGTTAATAACTGCTAATGAAAAACACTATTGTACTATGCCTGTCTTTATTGATGGGTACACTTGCTTTTGCGCAACGTCCTCAAAACTTTCAAAAACCCGCAAAAATTTCCCTCTCAGGAAAGGTCATTGACCAAGAAACCCAACAACCCCTAGAATACGCCACCATTACCTTAAAAAATCCTCGCTTCCCCGATCGCCTTCAAGGAGGCATCACCAATGAAAAAGGGGTATTTAACTTTGAAGTTTTCCCTGGACGATATACCATTACCACAGAATATATTTCTTTTGAAAAAGACATCAAAGAAGGTGTCGTTCTTCGGGAGTCTAAAGATTTAGGCACCATTGCACTAGGCATGGAAGTCAATAGTTTAAATGAAGTAGAACTGGTCGCTGAACGTACCGAAGTAGAAATTCGTTTGGACAAACGTGTCTATAATGTAGGAAAAGATATCACCGTTCGCGGGGGGTCTGTCTCAGATGTGATGGACAACATTCCTTCTGTCTCGGTGGATGTGGAAGGGAATATTTCGCTTCGCGGAAATGACAACGTACGTATTTTAATCAATGGCAAACCTTCAGGTCTAGTTGGTTTATCTGGACCTGATGCCTTACGTCAACTTCCTGCAGAATCCATTGAACGTGTGGAAGTCATCACCTCTCCGTCTGCTCGCTATGAGGCCGCAGGAACCGCAGGTATTCTAAATATTATTTTAAAAAGAGAACAACTCGCCGGCTTTAATGGATCCTTTATCTTGAATGGTGGAGCCCCGACAAGCTATGGCGGATCGGCTTCTTTAAACTGGAGAAATAAAAAATTAAACGTCTTTACCACTACTTCTTATAACAATGGAAAATCTTTGGGAGGCGGAATTTTTAACAGTGAATACTTTAACGGGGATCAAGCCAGTACTTTCACTAACGAGACCAGAGATTACGACCGCAGTAGAGAGCGCTTTTTTATTAATCTAGGCGCAGAATACTTTTTTGATGACAACACCTCATTAACGGTGAGTGGGTTTACTCGTAAATCTAATAATGAAAGTAATAATACAACTGTTATCGATGAATTAATGGCAACAGGAGTAGTTTCTAATACTTTTGGGCGCTATCAAATGGAGGAGGAACTTGATAATTCTAAGCAGTTTACTGCAAACTTCACCAAAAAATTCAATGACAAAGGGCACGAACTAGTCATTGAGTTTCAGTCAGAAGAAAGTAGTGAAGATGAGTCAGATTTTGCAGATAATACTAATGTATTCGATCAAGCCTCTTCAACTGAAGAAAAGCAAAAAAGGCAATTACTTCAAATTGATTATGTCTATCCTATTGATGAAAACACCCAATTTGAAGCAGGTTTTCGTGGGAATTATAGTCAGCAGGACACCGACTATCAAGTGTATGATATTATAGAAAATACACCCACATTAAATGTTAGTTTAACCAACTATTTGGGCTTTACACAGGATATCAATGCCGCATACACTCAGTTTGGGAAAAAAGTAAATAAATTCTCCTATCTCCTTGGGGTTCGTATGGAGCATACTAAAATTGTGATTGATCAACGCACGGCTGATATTTACAAAGAAAAAAAATACACCGACTGGTTCCCAACCGTCAACCTATCCTATGAATTCAATGAAAAAGAAAACATTACATTAGGCTATAGTAGAAGGATTCGTCGTCCGCGATCATGGTCATTAAATCCCTTTCAATCTTTGACTAGTTTAACTTTCTTTAGACAAGGAAATCCTGATTTAGACCCATCTTATGCCAATTCTTTTGATTTTGGATATCTTAAACGTTGGGAGAAATTCACCTTTAATGGCTCGGTCTATTATTCGACTTCTAAACAAGTAATCACACGTATAACAGAAGCGACTGGGACTATTGTAAGGGTTAGTGATGATCCAGTCATTGACGTCCCTGCTTTACGCTCTACCTCCATTAACCTAGCTGAAAATAACCGTACCGGGACAGAATTCACCTTGACTTATTCCCCAAAACGTCAGGTACGCATTAGCGGTAACTTCAATATTTTTAATTCTGAAACTATTGGAACGTACAATGGAGTAGTATTCGATCAATCAATCATCAGTTGGTTTGCAAGAGTCAACGCCAGCTTCCCGCTTCCTTTTGGAATCACATCCCAGCTTAGAACCTTCTATAGTGGACCTAGAGCGACCGCACAAACAGAATCACAAGGAATTCTCTCTATGTCTGGGGCGATCAATAAAGACCTATTTAACAAGAAAGGGACTTTGTCTTTCCGCGCTTCAGACATCTTTAATTCTAGACGCAGAAAAAGCACTACAGCGACAGAGAACTTTACCAATTATACAGAGTTTCAGTGGAGACAACCCACCTATATTTTCACCTTTACTTATCGCATCAAAGAAAGTAAAAACAATCGCAGAAGATCGCAACGATCGAATGGTGATGGCGGGGATGGTGGAGAATTTGACTTCTAAGCTACACTTAACTTTAACGCATAAAAAAACACCGCTAATAGCGGTGTTTTTTTATATGGTTTAAGCTTATTTTCTTTTGGGAACCTCTTTACGCCCATCTTTCTTTTCTTGAATCCATTCAATTAATGACCCAGTCAACCAATAAGGAATGACAAAAGTCAACAAAAATATCATTAGCCAAAAGCCAATGGTGAGTATCGATAAAAAGGTTAAAAATCCTAGGTACTGGTCAAATTCAAACATGATCTTCAATTTGATACAAAATTAATGCATTTCTCTCGTTCTGGCAATGAGAATTCTTTTTTTATTCACAATGCTATTCACACTAGTTCGCCAATGATTTTTACCTTATTTTTGTAGCAAATTTATTGACATGGAATTTCGTATTGAAAAGGATACACTAGGAGAGGTTAAAGTACCTAAAAACGTTTATTGGGGCGCACAAACAGAGCGTTCAAGAGCAAATTTTAAAATCGGTCCAGTGGGCTCCATGCCCATGGAGGTGGTAGAGGGTTTTGCTTACTTAAAAAAAGCCGCCGCTTATACCAACCACGAACTAGGTGTTTTAGACATTACTAAACGAGACCTGATCGCCCAGGTCTGTGATGAAATCCTTGCGGGAGAACTCAACGATCAATTCCCATTGGTGATTTGGCAAACAGGTTCTGGGACGCAAAGCAATATGAATGTAAACGAAGTCATTGCTAATCGCGCTCATGTACTTGCGGGAAATACTTTAGGAGAAGGAGACAAAACCCTTGCCCCTAATGATGATGTCAATAAATCACAATCTTCAAATGACACCTTTCCTACTGGGATGCATATTGCAGCGTATAAAAAGGTAGTTGAAGTTACTCTGCCGGGGGTTAAAACCTTGAGAGATGCCCTTAATAAGAAGGCGAAAGCCTTTGAATCTGTCGTAAAAATTGGGCGTACGCACTTGATGGATGCCACTCCCCTAACTTTAGGCCAAGAGTTTTCTGGCTATGTCTCTCAGCTAGACCACGGGATTGCTGCGCTAGAATTTACATTAAAACATTTATCAGAAGTGGCTTTGGGTGGAACTGCCGTTGGTACGGGTATTAACACTCCTAAAGGCTACGCCAAAAGGGTGGCAGAATACATTGCTGAATTCACTGGTTTACCCTTTATCACCGCACATAATAAATTCGAAGCACTGGCTGCACATGATGCCATTGTTGAAACCCACGGGGCATTAAAACAGCTCGCGGTCTCTTTAAATAAAATTGGAAATGACATTCGTTTGATGGCCTCTGGTCCACGTTCTGGAATCGGAGAAATCATCATTCCGGCTAATGAACCTGGAAGTTCTATCATGCCTGGAAAGGTAAACCCTACCCAGTGCGAAGCCTTAACCATGGTTTGTGCGCAAGTAATGGGGAACGATGTCGCCATTACAGTGGGTGGAACACAAGGACATTATGAACTCAATGTCTTCAAACCTATGATGGCGGCAAATATCTTACAGTCTGCCCGTTTAATTGGAGATGCCTGTGTAAGCTTTACCGAAAACTGTGTGGTAGGGATTGAACCTAACCAGTCTCGTATTGACGAATTAGTCAATAATTCTTTAATGCTCGTCACTGCTTTAAATACAAAAATCGGGTATTACAAAGCGGCAGAAATTGCCAATAAAGCCCACGAAGAAGGCACCACACTAAAAGAAGCTAGCTTAGCGCTAGGCTATTTAACCGCTGAAGAATTTGATCAATGGGTGCGCCCAGAAGACATGACAGGTGATGCCTGAGATTAGCTTTAGAAAATTCACTTCCGCTGACGCAACAGCGTTTAAAGCCCTGAATATTGAGTGGCTTGAAACGTACTTTGTTGTCGAAGCCATTGATGAGCTCGTATTGAGCAAGCCTCAAACAGAAATCATCGATAAAGGAGGTTTTGTTTTTATGGCGATAATGGAAGATAAAACAGTGGGTGCCTTTGCCTTTATCAAAAAGGACGAAGGCATTTATGAGTTTAGTAAGATGGCTGTTCCTCCTACTCTAAGAGGAAAAGGAATTGGCAATCAAATGATGCAATTTGCCATTCGTTTTGCAGAGCAACACCACTGGGAAAAGATCATATTATATTCTAATACCATCTTAGAAAACTCGATTCATCTTTACCGCAAATACGGTTTTATTGAAGTGCCACTAGAAAAAAATGCACTTTATTCAAGGGGGAACATCAAAATGGAAATGCTTCTTTAAGGCCTTAAGAAACCCAATACAATCGCTAAACTTTCTTTAGGTCTTTCTTCCATGGGAACATGACCGGTATTTGGCATAATCACCATTTGCGCATCTTTGATGGCTGCCTTAAATTTTGGGGCATCACTTACTGGAATCCATGCGTCATTCTCTCCCCAAAGGATTAAAGTAGAAGCTTGAATCAATCCCAAACGCTCTGTATAATCTTCACGTTCTACAAAAGATCGATCGATAAATGCTTGACGATTTCCTTTATATTGGGATAAATCGTGATAGCGGTCAATGGTTGATTCTTTAATCAAAGTTTCATCAAAATAAACTTCTTTGATATTCTTTTCAATAAAGCTGCGCGGAGTGACATAACGGATAAAATTATTTAGAATTGGTGTTTTCGCCATCTTGATTACCATAGGCGTGTTTTTAAAAGGAAAACCACTGGGATCTAGTAAGACCAATTGCTCCACTTTTTCTGGATGATAGCTTGCGTATAACCACGACACTAAACCTCCTAAAGAATTTCCAGCTAAATGAAATTTATCCACCTTTAACTCCCCTAAAAAAGCATGGAGTAAATCGACATAATCTTTTGAACTATAGCGCTTTTGAGGATCTTGTCCTGTAAGACCATAAGCGGGTAAATCCAACCGTATTACGCGGTAATTTTTGACTAAATCTGTCGTCCAGTCATTCCAGGTATGTAGCGAGGCTCCTGTCCCATGGATTAAAACAATAGGGGTTCCTGCTCCTTCATCACGATAATGTACTTTCATCCCGTTTATCTCCATAAATTGGGAGGGTGCTGCGGCATATTTTGGGGCTAATTCTTCTAACGTTTTATCTGGAGAAACAAGAAGTTTCCCTAGGAGTAATACCCCTACAAAAGTGTAGAGCATGATTTTAACGAGTTTATGCTTAAACATTAGGCAACTTTTTTAATGGGTTTTGCTTTGCGCAATTCAGCTTTGATTTGACGTAAAAACTTATGGAAATCTACCGTGATCGTATGGCGGGATGTAGCTAACTGTTTCATATGTGGCTGAGATACTTCTCGTTCGCAAAGTTGTGCTATGTTTTGAGGGCGTTGCCACTCGCCACTTAATGCAGATGCTGCTAGTTTGCCTTGTTGCTCTGCGCCTGGCCAAATGCAACCTAAGGGTTGAAACATGCCAATAAAATAAAGGTTAGCCATCTCTGGATGAAACATTTTTAAATACAAGGGTACTGGTCCAGAACTATAGTTGAGGAAATCCTTTTTAAAAAATGGATGGGATAAAACAAAACCTGTACAAGCAATAACACTATCAAAATCTTCTTTACTTCCGTCTTTAAAATAAACAGTAGCGCCATCAAATCTTTCGATATCAGGTTTTGGCTTCACCTTCCCGTGTCTTATCATATAGAGTAATTCACTATTAACTGTAGGGTGCGTTGCACCAAATTTATGGTTCACGTTTGGCAAGCCATACCAGCTATTAGGACCAGTGGCTATTTTCACCATTATTCCAGCAAAAAAGTTTCTTAACCAGATAGGCAAAAAAGTCATAGAAGAAGCAAATACATCTGATGGTTTTCCCATAATAAATTTGGGCAAAATTCGATAGCCTCTCCGCCAGCTAATGCTCGTCTTTTTGCTAACTCGGCTGGTTTCTACGGCTACATCACAGGCAGAATTACCACCGCCAATCACAAGTACTCTCTTGTCCCTAAATGGGGCGGCTTTTTTAAATTGGTGGGAATGTAAAAATTCTCCTGAAAATTTACCAGGATAATTAGGGTATTTTGGCTGCCAGTGATGCCCATTGCACACTACTAGATCGGTAAATTTTTCTGTTTTTTCTATCCCTTCACAGACTGTCGTTACTTCCCATATATTCTCTGGATTAAACACACAAGATTGAACCAGCGTATTAAAGCGAATTAGTGGGTATAAGCTAAAGGCTTTGGCGTAAGCCTGAAAATAATTTCTCAATTCTTCGTGGGAGGGATAATCAGCCACTTCTTGTGGAAAGGGAAAATCCTCATATTGAGACAGGGTTTTTGAGCTTATAATATGGGTGGTTTCAAAGACACTGGAATGGCTTTCTTTTTCAGAATAAATCCAGTTTCCCCCCACATCGTGGTTGTAATCATATGCAATTACTTTAATCCCTTTATCTTGAATATTTTTTAGGGCGGTAATCCCAGAAGGCCCCGCACCAATAACGCAAACGCTTTTCTCCATCTTTTCCTTTCTCCTTATTTCAGGAAGATAGGAAAATTATTTCTCTAAGAAAACTGAAGTAGTAGGGAAAGCAAAATCGCTGCCTTGCGCTTGAACAATCTCGATAATACTAAAGTTAATGGCTTGACGGGTATCAATCAACAATTCCCAATCTGGACTGTCCACATAATACAGCACCAATAGGTCTAAAGAACTCGCCCCAAATTCTTGAAAACGAACCCTTGCTCCATCTTGGGTGGTATTAGGGTGATTGTTAATCATTATCTCCATTTCGGTAACAATCTTCTTGATGCTTTCTATAGGAGTTCTATACGTCAATCCAATATTAAATTTGACCCTTCTAATAGGACGAAGTCCTAAATTGTCTAATTCTGCATTGACCATGTTCTTATTGGGTACAGTAACAATACTTTTGTCAAAGGTTCTAATTCTGGTCGATCGAAAGCCTACTTTTTCTACCGTACCGGTATAACCATTGACCGTCACAATATCCCCATAGGTAAAAGGCTTGTCTAAAAAGATAGTAAAGGATCCCAATAAATTTTCTAAACTCTCTTTTGAAGCCATCGCAATAGCAATCCCCCCTATTCCTAAACCGGTGGCTAAAGCTGCGATATTGACATCAAAAACACTGCTCATTACCGTTAGCGATCCTAAAATAATGACCAATACTTTAGCGATTTCTATCGCAAAAGGAACGATTTGGTCGTCCATTTTATTCGAGGTCTTTGCAGCTCTACGCTCCATAATTTCTCCGATGAAATCAACAAAACGCAACAACAACAAAAAGATGAAATAAGCATAAACTAGCGAAAAGCCTTTTTGAATCGAAAATCTCAAACCAAACTCCTCTGCTGGAACTAGCTTCCAATTAGCCGGAAACTGCAATTGCTGACTTGCTAAAAAGATCGCTCCTAAAACAATTAGATTGTTTAAGGGTTTTTTAAGCCGATCGTCAAAAGCCGAACGCCCTACTTCGTGAGCGCTTTTTCCCAACAGGCGAAACAATATGCCTCCCAAGTATTTACTGATCAACTGCTTGAAGAGTAAGCCAAAAAGGATAATCCCGCCAAAAACAAAATAAGCTTTTAGGGTATTGTCAAAATAAACGGTCTCAATTAGATCTTGAAAAGACATGGGCTAGGGGTTAATTAATCTCGGGTAAGCTTTCTATATTGAATACGTTTTGGGATTACATCACCGCCTAAACGTTTCTTTTTATTTTCTTCATAATCAGAATAAGACCCTTCAAAGAAATAGACCTGCGAATCTCCTTCAAAAGCAAGGATATGCGTACAAATTCTATCCAGGAACCAGCGGTCGTGAGATATCACTACAGCACAGCCTGCGAAGTTCTCTAAACCTTCTTCTAAAGCTCTTAAGGTATTGACATCTAAATCGTTTGTGGGCTCATCTAATAAAAGAACATTCCCTTCTTCTTTTAATGTCATGGCTAAATGAAGACGGTTGCGTTGTCCTCCAGAGAGGGTACTTACCTTTTTGTTCTGCTCATTTCCAGAAAAGTTAAAACGACTTAAAAAGGCACGAGAGTTGACTTGCTTCCCTCCTAGCATGATTAGTTCTTGCTCGTCAGAGAAATTTTGCCAGATACTCTTTTCAGCATCAATATTAGCATGCGATTGATCGACATACGCCAGTTTAACGGTTTCGCCTACGGCAAAAGTACCGCCATCTGGTGTTTCTTGTTCCATGATCATTTTGAAAATGGTCGATTTCCCTGCTCCGTTAGGACCAATAATCCCTACGATTCCTGCTTGTGGCAAGACAAAGTTTAAATCATCATAGAGTAACTTTTCGCCAAAGGCTTTTGCTACCCCTTTTGCTTCGATCACATTGGTTCCAAGACGTGGTCCATTAGGGATAAATATCTCTAATTTTTCTTGCACCTGCCCTTGATCTTGGCTCATCAATTTATCGTAGTTAGACAAACGCGCTTTCTGCTTGCTTTGCCTTCCTTTGGGTGCCATACGCACCCACTCCAGCTCGCGTTCAAGGGTCTTTTGACGTTTCGACGCTTGCTTCTGTTCTTGCGCCAATCGCTTTGATTTTTGATCTAACCAAGAAGAATAATTCCCTTTCCATGGGATTCCTTCTCCGCGGTCTAATTCTAATATCCAGCCCGCCACATTGTCTAAGAAATAACGGTCGTGCGTTACGGCAATAACCGTCCCCTTATACTGCGCTAAGTGATGCTCTAACCAGTGAACCGACTCTGCGTCTAAGTGGTTAGTAGGCTCATCTAGCAATAACACATCGGGCTTCTGTAAAAGCAAACGACACAGCGCGACACGACGACGTTCTCCTCCAGATAAAACGCCTACTTTTTGATCACTAGGTGGAGTGCGCAAGGCATCCATTGCAATCTCAAGTTGGGTGTCTAATTCCCAAGCATTTACTGCATCAATTTCATCTTGTAATTGGGCTTGACGATCCATGAGTTGTTGCATTTTATCTGCGTTCTCATATACTTCAGGCAAGCCAAATTGATCATTGATTTGGTTGTATTCGTCTAAAATCGCTACTGTTCCCGCGACGCCTTCTTTGACGATCTCTAAGACGGTTTTCTCATCATCCATTTCTGGCTCTTGCGCAAGATAGCCCACGCTGTAATCTTGTGAAAAAACTACGTCCCCTTGAAAGCTCTTATCTAAGCCAGCAATGATCTTTAACAAGGTGGATTTACCAGAACCATTGAGTCCTAGTATTCCAATCTTTGCGCCATAGAAAAAGCTGAGGTAAATATTCTTTAAAACCGGTTGTTGTGCCGAAGGGTAAGTTTTACTTACTCCCGACATTGAAAAAATGACTTTCTTATCGTCTGACATACTTATATTCTTCCTTTTAAAGCGTTAAATGCCCAGGCTACTACATAAAATCCAGCACCTCCAATGTAAAACCCAATGGCATAATCTCTGTACATAAAATAACCTGTTAGGATCAAGGCTGTCCCAAAAAGAGAAATGATGAAAGCAGCTATCCTAAAGATCTTGTTTTTGTTTAAACTCATAAATTTGATTTCTTCCAAAAACAAATATCGCACTTTTATTTTATTCGATCCTTTAAAGCTTTTCTTTTCCTTCAAATCCCTGAATACTCAAACAAACTTTCTTATTTTTATCAAAAGAATTGTATGGACTTGAACTTCAACAAAAATGAAGATCACAATAAGTTACTCTGGTCAGCTGTCGATAAAAAACTCGCCCAAATTAAATTAGGGGGAGGAAAGAAACAGTTACAAAAACTTCGCGACCAAGGTAAAATGACCGCAAGAGAACGCATAGAAGCGCTTGTGGACCCCAAATCAAAATTATTTGAAATTGGCGCCTTTGCCGCCCATGACATGTATGAAGAATACGGGGGTGCTCCTGCCGCCGGAGTCGTTGTTGTGTTAGGATATATCCATAAAAGACTTTGTGTTATTGTTGCAAATGACGCTTCAGTAAAAGCAGGCGCATGGTTCCCCATGGCGGGAAAAAAGAACCTTAGAGCACAAGAAATTGCCCTTGAAAACCACCTCCCCATTATCTATCTAGTCGATTCAGCTGGAGTGTTTTTACCCATGCAGGACGAGATTTTTCCCGACAAAGAACACTTTGGACGCATCTTTAGAAACAACGCTAAAATGAGCAGTAAAGGCATCATACAGATCGCTGCTGTAATGGGAAGTTGTGTTGCTGGAGGAGCTTATTTACCCATTATGTCAGACGAGTCTTTAATCGTCGATAAAACAGGTAGTATTTTTCTAGCTGGAAGCTATTTAGTTAAAGCAGCGATAGGAGAAGATATAGACAATGAAACTTTAGGCGGAGCCACAACTCATACCGAAATTAGCGGAGTAACCGATTATAAGGTCCCTAACGATGCCGCAGCATTAGAAAAAATTAGATCCCTCATTGATAAATTAGGGACCCCAGAAACCGCAGGTTTTAATCGTACCAAACCGGGCTCTCCCTTAAAGGATAACGATCAGCTTTTTGGTTTACTCCCTAAAGAAAGAAATATCCCTTACGACAGTTATCCCCTGATCGAGCAATTGGTAGATCAAGGAGAATATGACGAGTATAAAGCCGGCTATGGAAAAACCATCATTACCGCTTATGCCCGTATCGATGGCTGGGCTGTGGGGATCGTCGCTAACCAGCGCAAGGTGGTTAAGTCTAAAAAAGGGGAAATGCAATTGGGCGGAGTGATCTATGGTGATGCTGCAGATAAAGCCACTCGCTTTATCGCTAATTGCAACCAAAAGAAAATCCCCCTAGTCTTTTTACAGGACGTTACCGGTTTTATGGTGGGTAGTCAAGCAGAACACGGAGGTATTATAAAAGATGGTGCCAAAATGGTCAATGCCATGGCCAACTCTGTCGTACCAAAATTCACTATTATCATGGGGAATTCTTATGGGGCAGGAAACTATGCCATGTGTGGAAAAGCATTTGACCCTCGATTGATTGTTGCTTGGCCTTCGGCAGAAATGGCCGTAATGGGGGGCGCTCAAGCGGCAAAGGTTTTAATGCAAATCGAAGCCAGCTCGCTAAAGAAAAAAGGCGTGAAAATCTCTGAAGAAGAACAAAAAGCCCTATTTGAAAAAATCAAAGGGAGTTACGACAAGCAAACCAAAGCAGAATATGCCGCAGCGCGTTTATGGACCGATGCTATCATCAATCCTGTAGAAACGAGACAATGGATCAGTATGGGGATTGAAGCCGCTAACCACGCTCCTATCACAGAGCGTTTTAATATGGGCGTCCTACAAGTTTAAGCTTGAGATAGTTTGCTGGCGCATGATCTTCCCGTTTGGGGTGCGTTCAAAAGATGGTACAGCATGAATTGCTTTAGGCAGTTCATATTTTGTCAAGCTTTCAATAGTTAAAAGTTGTTCGTGTAAGTCTGCTGGCGTTTCACCTTCCAACAATAGTATCACTTTTTGCCCTAGAGCTTGATCTTTTAAGGCTCCTACAAAAAAAGGTTGTGAAATATGTGCAGCCATTTTCGCTTCTATTTCCTCTGGTATGACTTTTATACCGCCAGTATTGATTACATTATCTACCCGTCCTTTTAATAGAAAACGATGATCACTTTCAAGACTGACTAAATCATTTGTTACAATTTTTTCTTGCGATAAATATGGCACATCGATCACCATACATCCCCGTTCATCTATAGAGAGATTTACTCCGGGTAAAGGAGAAAAATAGTCGGTCTCCCCATTGATCTTACGCGAAGCGATATGAGTCACTGTTTCTGTCATCCCATAGGTTTCATAACAGTGGGTGCTTTTCTGCTTTAGCTTCTCTTTTAGCTGAATGGAAGAAGGCGCTCCCCCTATCAAGAGGGTTTTGACTTTGTTCAAATCTTCAAAAGCGTGTTCCACTTGCAGGGGTGCCATGGCCGCAAAATCATAGGTTTTATCTGTATTGACCAAAATATTTCCTTGTGGGGGAACTAAATCGATCTCTAGCCCTAGAATCATAGCGCGAACCAGCATCATCTTGCCTGCGATATAGTCTGCATTGAGACAATGTAGGGCCTTATCCCCTATTTTTACGTCAAAATGGTCTCCTGTTGCTAAGGCAGAATTCACCATCGCTTGTTTATTATAATGAATTGTTTTTGGCTTGCCTGTAGAACCAGAAGTCTTCAAAGAGATAATTTCATTCGGGCGAATCCAGTCCATCAAAAAATCCCCAATGGCTTTTTCGTGGGCTTCTCCTTCTTTGATAAAAGAATGGGCTATTTCAAAAAGGTCTTCAAAACGATAATGATTCCCGTTGAGTAAAAAGCGATTGTGAATGTTCTTGTAATTTGGTCTATGCTCCATCTATAGTGCTGATTAGTTTACGGTACCAGTTTTTCCATTGGTATTTTTTTGCTAAAAAGAGCAAACTCAATGGATAAATTACAACTAAAAAGAGGAATAATTCCGTGGTTAAATTAGGGGTAGAAACATCTTTGTATAAAGAAGCGGTTTGAAAAGCAGTCCAGTCAGCAGTGACAAGTATGGCAGTGATTAAGTTATTCGCTACATGGAATCCTATGGCGAGTTCAATCCCTTCGTCCATCAAACTCATGATGCCAAAAAACAAGCCAGTTCCAATATAGTAAGCTAATAAACCATAGCCCAATTTCTCGATCTCTGGATTGAGGATATGCAGGCTTCCAAAAATGACTGAAGTCAGTAAAAGTGACAATAATCTATTTTTGGTCAAGGTGGCGAAGCCTTGCATTAAATAGCCGCGAAACAGCCATTCTTCTAAGGCCGACTGAAAGGGAATGAACAAGCAGGCAATTACAAACATGGTCAGGAAAGGCTGCAATTCGAAATTCCACTGATAATCATTTGGCGAGAGCCATAAACTTATTGCAAAAACGAGCACACTTATTCCTCCCCAAAAAGTAAACCCAAAGAGAATTCTCTTAACATCTATAAAGTTTCTAATAGTGGTGACGGCGGTTAAACTTTGACGGTGGATGTATTTGATCACAAATAAGAAACCAAAAAAGGCAATTACAGAAGGGATCAATAAAAGCAATAAGGTCACATTAGTGTCGAGATGCGCAAAATAATCCAGTTGATTGGTTACCACAATAGGATCTTCTGGTAAAAAGAAAAACATGGGGATTTGTCCAAAGAAACTAAACAGAATAACAATAAGTGAACCTATGAGGTAAAAACCAAAAGGACGCTTATCGGTTGAAAAATCTGTTAGGAAAGAAGTTGGTTTATCGGTTGCCATTGTTGGGTATTATCGATGTTAAGATAACCATTTTTTATTTCTAAAGGAGCGGGAATATTGTTGGTGTATAAACTGCCTGTCCCTAAACCTTGATGCCCTTTATAGCCCTGTTGATACGCCCACTGGGCGATCGCATTGAGCCCAATATTACTTTCTAATGCACTGGTCACCCAGCTGTCTATTCCCCTTACTGTTGCGAGGCTTGTCCACTCTTCTGCGCCTTGAAAGCCACCAATAAAGCTGGGTTTTAAAATAATGTACTGTGGCTGAATAGTATCGAGCAAAGCGATTTTATCTGCGGTGCTAAAAACGCCAATCAATTCTTCGTCTAGCGCAATCGGGAGGGGTGTTTTTTGGCATAGGGCCTTCATCTCTTCCCAGTTTCCTTGCGGGATAGGTTGCTCGATAGAATGCAAATCAAGATCTGCTAGAACATGTAATTTTTCTAGGGCATCCTGTCCAAAGGCGCCATTGGCATCCACCCTTAAAACCATTTGGTCTGCACTATAACGCTTCCTAATGGCTTTTAAAATTTCGACTTCGTCGGAAAAGGCGATCGCTCCTACTTTCATTTTAATGCAGGAAAAACCCTGGGCGAGTTTTTCTTCTACTTGGTCAAGCATAAACTTTTGATCCCCCATCCAGATCAAGCCATTGATGGGAATCTTCGCTTCCCCAGTAGAAAAAGCAGAAGGAAATAAAGAAAAAGGATCTGCTTGTTCTAAGGACAAAAAGGCCATTTCAAGTCCCATTTGTATGGAAGGAAATTCTGTCAAGGCAGCATAGAGAGCATCTTTTCCTAAAAGAATATTATCACAAACCCAGCCGAGTTTTGCCTCATAATCTGGGCGATCGTCTATGCTTAACCCTCTTAATACACCACATTCTCCTATCCCTTGTTTAGTTTCATTTTCAAGGATAATAAACCAAGTTTCTTTTATTTTTAAAATCCCACGAGAGGTGCCGCTGGGACGTTTAAATTGCAAGACATGTTTTTTGTAGTAGGCTTTCATTGCTGTGCGATATAAAAACCTAAGATAAATACTATGGCAAAAAAGAAGGTACTTAAAGCGACCACTTTTAACTCTGGATCAAGACTTTTTCCGCCTTTCGATTTTGCCACGCGGATCAAATGATTCCCCAGTGGTAGAAAAAGGAGTAAGAACAGATAAGAAAAAATACTTTCTGCGTTTAAAAAAGCATAAATACAGCTTAATACAAAAGCAGTAATGACAAGAAAACCGTGGTATATTCTTCCTTTATTATAGCCCAAAAGCAAGGGTATAGTGAGTTTATTTGAAGTGCGATCATTGTCCATATCGCGCAAATTATTCAAATTCAATACTGCCGTACTAAACAATCCAATACTGGCAGCGGGTAATATTAAGCTAAGGGGTAACAATTGTGTTTGTAAGTAATAGGACCCTAAGACACTTACTCCGCCAAAAAAGAGGAAGACAAATAGATCCCCTAAAGCATAATAGCCATAGGCAGAATCGCCTACGGTATATTTAATGGCTGCAATTACGCTCGCTATACCTAAAGCGATAAAAAAGAGGGCTTTAGCCCAGTCTTCACTCCCAAAAGCGAGATAGATTAAAGTCAATGCAAGTAACATACTGATTCCTGCTGTCACTTGGATCCCCCGTTTTAATTCGCCCCTGCTCAATAAACCTTGCTGCAGCACCCTTTTAGGGCCTAGACGTTGATCGTTATCGGTTCCTTTTACTCCATCGCCATAGTCATTGGCAAAATTAGATAAGACTTGAAATGCAACGGTGGTGAGTAAAGCCAAGATAAACAGTGACCATGAAAAACTCCCCTCTAACCAGGCAATCCCATTTCCCACTAATATTCCCGAAACAGATAAAGGAAGGGTGCGTAAACGGGCTGCGGCTAACCAAACAGAGATTTTCTGCATTATTTATTGAGTAATATTCTTTCGCCAGACTTATAAGAAGTAACCCATATGTCTGTCAATCCTAATTTTATTAATTCTTGTCGAAAAGCTTCTGCCTCTTCTTCTGTGGCAAAATTCCCTAGTGAATAAGCATTGAATTCTTGTAGCGGATATGCCCTAAAGTTGACAAAATTATCTGAGAACAAGAGGATGTCACGATTTTCAGAAGCCATAAACTGTACGGTATAGACCGTTACTGCTTTAAGGCTTTCTTGTATCTCTTTTGTGCTACCGCCTAAGATTTTATTTTCTAATTCTAGCTGTTCAATGCGGCTAAGACTTTCGACATCATCTTCTGCATTACTAAACCCAATCAAATAAATACCGCCCAGAATCAATATTGCCAGCGCAATAAAGAACCCTAGGCGGTAGAGAGTATAACGAAGTAACTTCGCCTTATTCTCTTGATGCAGATTTTGAAAAAAAGCAGCGGCTTTCTTTTCTTGATCTACTTCTTTGTAGAGGGCGGCTAGTTTATCTTCGTCTATTAAAGGCATAAGATTGTTTTATGGGAATTTTGGATACTGCTTAAAGTCAGGATCACGCTTGTCTAAAAAGGCGTGTTTCCCTTCTTGGGCTTCGTCCATTAAATAATACATTAAGGTCGCATCTCCTGCTAATTGCATCAAACCGTGTTGCCCGTCGAGTTCTGCATTCAAGCAACGCTTGACCATACGCAAAGCAAGCGGACTTCTTTTCTGCATAATAGAACACCATTCTAACACAGTGGTTTCTAAGTCGGCTAGTGGCACTACTTTATTGACCATCCCCATCTCTTCTGCTTCATGTGCAGAGTATTGGTTACATAAGAACCAGATCTCACGGGCTTTCTTTTGGCCTACATGGCGCGCTAAATAAGAGGAACCAAAGCCTCCGTCAAAACTTCCCACTTTAGGGCCAGTTTGTCCAAAGATGGCATTCTCACTGGCGATGGTTAAATCACATACCACGTGAAGGACATGTCCTCCCCCAATTGCATATCCATTGACCATGGCGATCACTGGCTTAGGGATTTCTCTAATTTTTTTATGCAAATCAAGGACATTTAAGCGAGGTACACCGTCTTCGCCTACATAACCTCCTACTCCTTTAACATTCTGGTCTCCCCCACTACAAAAAGCTTTTTCTCCAGCTCCAGTAAATACCACTACATCGATGTCATTGCGCTCACGGCAAATATCCATTGCTTCGAGCATTTGATTGTTCGTCTCTGGACGAAAAGCGTTGTATACTTCTGGGCGATTGATGGTGATTTTAGCTACACCATTATAGATTTCAAATAAAATATCTGAATACTTCTTGATTGGGGTCCACTTGATTTCTGTCATGAATTTTTGTTTTAAAATTACGTCATTTATCCTTATTCTGCTTGCATGGATTTAAAGTAATTGAGCAAGACTTTATCATTCAATTTTCTTGGGGTTTTTATCTCTAATAATTGGGGTCGATTCGCAGGGCGAAAAAAGCGTTTTAATTGCCACTTTAAGCCCAGACTAGAAGAGGCAGAACGATAGCCTAAGCCGTGCGCTTTGCAAAGCTCTTTCGTCGATCTGTTTTGCACTGTTTCAAAATAGGTGTCATAGGCAGGGGTGTCCTTTTCTCCTGGGAGGATACGGAAAATCCCTCCCCCTTGATTGTTGATCACAATAATCCGGGTAGAAGGTTTTAAATAATTATGCCATAGGCCGTTTGCATCATAGAAAAAGCTTAAATCTCCGGTGATAAATAAGGTAGGAACTTCATTGACCCAAGCCGCTCCCATGGCAGTAGCCGTACTTCCATCGATACCGCTGGTACCGCGATTACAATAAATCCCACTTAGCTGCGGCAAAGCAAATAATTGGGCATAACGAATGGTCGAACTATTGGCTAACTGTAGCAAATATCCCTTTGGCAATTGTTTAAAAATCAAATCAAAGGCTTTAAAATCTGAAAAAGGCAGCTGCTTGATATAATCAAGCCCTAATAAGCGTTGTTTGTTGTATTGGGTTAAAAAATTGACGCAGTAATTGCTTTGTACATACGCTTTCTTTTCGGCCATTAAGGCCTCAAAAAAGACCGAAGGTGCAATCTTGAGGTGAGCAGTTAAGCAGTAATAAGTATCATAGGCTTTTTTGTGATCGAGATGCCAGTGCTGCTGCGGAGAATACGTTCTTAAAAAAGCTTTGATTTTCTTAGAAACCACCATCCCGCCAAAGGTCAATAAGAGCTCTGGCTGATACTCGCCTAAATCCTTTCCTGCTTTTTCTAAGGGAGCGATAAAAGTATCAATGGACTCAATAAAGGTGTAGTGAGACAAATTAGAGGTCGTTTCTGTCAAGACCGTGACAGAGGGGTCTGCAGCTAAATAGTCGACAATCTTTTCTTCTAGACTGTTAGGGGCTAACACCCCCACTAAAATCATTTTTTTGGAGGCTTGTTGCCACTGCGCCAAAAAGGAAGAAAGGTCAAGCGGCTCCTGCTTTTGGCTAAAAGGAAAACAATGTTCTAAACTTAATTGAGTATTGGTCGTATCGTATAAAGGCTCTTCTAACGGAATGTTAAGATGTACCGGCCCACATTGCGCTAGGGCTGTATCCAATACCTGATTAATGGCCTTTTCGTTTTCTGACTGGATTTGGTCTTGTCGCTCTTTGATCTCTTTTTCAGTCGCATTTTTAGATAAAAGGGTCTGACTGGGATGTGCCAAAAGCGTAGCGGTAGCATGCGAAACATCTGGGGTTAAATAAGCAGCAGCTTCTAGGTGGGGCTCAAAGACCTGAGTTTGTCGTATGGTTTGCCCGTCCCCTATATCAATGCGATGTGGCATGCGATCTGCAGAAAGCACCACTAGCGGAATATCACTGTAAAAGGCTTCTGCCACGGCGGGATAATAATTCAGTAGCGCTGATCCAGAAGTGCAAACTACGGCAACGGGTTGTTGAATTTGCTGGGCGATGCCCAAAGCGAAAAAGGCCGCTGCACGTTCGTCGACGATGCTGTAGGTTGTAAAGAAAGGATCAGTGGTAAAACCTTTGGTTAAAGGAGCATTGCGTGAGCCCGGAGAGATGACAATATGCTGGATGTTTTTAGCCGCACAAAATTGAACAATGGTTTGTGCCAAAGGAATTGAAGGGTACAATTGCTCCACATTGGTCTCGTTCATTTTCATCATAGCGCCACAAAAATACAAAACGTCTTTGCTTCGCCTTCATTTTAAAGCAAAAATCACAAAGCCGATAAAAAAGTAGTGGCTTTACGGCAAATTTCCTCCCATTCTTTATGGGGGTCACTCCCTGCAGTGATGCCTGCGCCGGTGAAAATTCTTATGCCGTGCTCTGTTAATTCCCCACAGCGCAGGTTGACAAAAAAGTTAGCGCTTAAGCCTTTTGAAAAAGGGCCTAAAAAACCGGTATAATAAGTGCGGTCATACTCTTCGTGAGCAGTAATATACGTTACTGCAGCTGCCTTGGGCAGGCCTCCTACTGCCGGAGTGGGGTGTAAATACTGCACTAAGGGCAATAAATTTCCTGCTTCAATGGCTGCATTAATGGGGGTTTGTAAATGAAAGAGTTTCCCGGCTTGTACCGTGCTTCGCTCGCCTACTTGAATGTTATGCGCGGCACCACTTTGGCGTAAGCCATCTACTATAGCATCAACGACAATTTGCTGTTCGTGCTTTTCTTTTTCGGTCCAGTCGGTTTCGCTTCCGCCGCTAGGCAAAGTCCCCGCTAAAGCCACGGTCGAAAAATGCCCATTTTCTAAAGTGACCAAGCGCTCTGGAGACGCCCCTAACCATTGCCCGGTTTCTGGATGAAACCAATAGTAAACAAAGGCATTGGTATAGGTATTCGCTAAACGAGTGAAAACCGCACTGCCCTCGCCCTGATAAGGTAAATCAAAGGCATTGGACAAGACCACTTTTTCAAGATCAGTGTCAGTGATTTTTTGTACCGCAGCGGCAACTTTTGCTTCAAAATTCACCTTTGCATCCTTGGGTAATACAGGGGGTGCACTTGAAGCATTTAACGCACTAAGCGCAAAACTTTTTTGCTGGTTCGCAGGAATCATCAACTGTTCTTGCTGTCGAACAAAAGGAGCAAATACAAAGCCCTCTTCTTCAAAATTACTGGTCCAGTGCGTGCTGCTGTCTGATTGATAATAGCAGTGTACTTGGGCTTCTTGCGGAAAGCGAAAGAGCACAAATGGGTATTGTTTTTCTAATAAGTCTGCGAGAAAGTCTTGCATCTATTTTTGTGGAAGCGTCATGGTGGTTAACTTTATTAAAGAGACCAACTGATCTTCATCATCGGTTACTTTAATCTGCCAGATCTGGGTGGTACGCCCTTTGTGAATGCTTTCTGCACGGGCATACACATGACCACTGCTGACAGAACGCAAATGATTCCCTGACATCTCTATCCCACGAACGATTTGGTTTTCGCCTTTGGCAAAAATATAAGAGGCAACACTTCCCACCGTTTCTGCTAGGGCGAAAGTGGCTCCGCCGTGCAAAACGCGATCGGGTTGGTAGACGCTTTCATTGACTGGCATTTTAGCGACGAGATAGTCGTCCCCTAGCTCGGTAAAGCTGATGTCTAGGGTCTTTAATAAGTAGTTATTCGTCGATTGATTGAGCAAGACAAGCTTGTCGGCATTTTCCATGCTTTTTTTATTCAAATTTAGTGAATAATAAAAGGCCTGCAAGTTGTGGTTGATCTATTCTTTTGAGGAAGTCTGCTAATATTCATTTTGTCTTGATACAGGCCGGAGCGTTAAGAAAACAGCCGGTGGCAAGACTAGATAAATCTACACTGTTTCCATTAGAAATGGTCAATTGACTGCCCGCCAGGCTTAGGGTTTGATAACTAATCGTCGGTGTTACCGCACCACTATTCGTCGTGCTTCCTCCCACTGCTATCCATTGGGTACCGTCCCATAGATTCAATTGTCCCAAGGTGGTATTATAAAAAAGCTGCCCAGTAACAGGACTAGTGGGTTGGGTTAAAGGAATGCTGCTATCTGTGGCACTCTCCCAGCGCAAGACTTGGCGTTTGTCCCCTTTAGCATTGGTCACTGTTGCTTCAAAGAGGTATTGTATCTCATCAATATCAGTATTGTAAATCAATAAGCCCACCGGACTTGTGTCCATGGGGAGCGCATCCCGCTGAGCAGAAGTCATTCTGGGTAAGAGCAAGCCTTTTGTCATACTCTCTAATTCGAGTAAAGCAGCGGGATCGATGTTTTCTGGGTTGTCTCCTAATTTAACTTGCCCCCAACTATTTTGGGAAAGCAATAAAAAGACAATGGCGATGGAAAAAAAGTAGAACTGTTTCATAATGTAGGTTGATGTTGAAATGATAAAGATTTGCGATTGATCCACTATAAATCAAAGTCAAAACCAGCAATGATCTTGAAGTTGAGATAAAAAACGGAAGGAAAACAAAAGCGTGGGGCGGCTTAAAATGTAAAATTTTTACAAATAGCTAGTGTTGGAGTTAATAGGGATAAACATAAGTACAGCCCTCAAAATAAAAAAGGGCTTAACGGCAGTCGATAAAGCGAAAAGAGCTTTAGTAGGTTTCATGACATTTGGATTCTTAATAAAAGTATAAAAAATATTGACAAAAAAAAAGCGACCCCAAAAGGAGTCGCTTTTT
>JBDNAJ010000057.1:0-8177 GCA_039768455.1 Candidatus Arcticimaribacter sp. | reverse complement strand
TTTTTCGAATTACAACATCATACTGGCATCTAACTCCCCCAGAAGACAACAGTTTTTAAAAGATATTGGACTAGACTTTAGCATAAAAACCCATCCAGTAGAAGAAATTTTCCCTGAAGAACTCAAAGCGGCAGCGATTTCGGATTATTTGGTGAAGCTAAAAGCGGAACCATTTAGATCCTTAAAAGAAAAGGATTTGGTCATTACTGCAGACACCATCGTTTGGCATAACGATCAATGCTTAGGAAAACCTAAAGATCGTGCAGAAGCGGTTCGGATGTTGGAACAACTCTCTGGCGAGGCGCATCAAGTGATCACCTCGGTTGCCTTTACACAAGCCCATCAACAAAAAGTCATCCATGAGCTAAGCAGGGTTTACTTTAAGGCATTAACCAGCGAAGAAATCGACTATTATATCGACCACTACCAACCCTTTGACAAAGCGGGAGCCTATGGCATCCAAGAATGGATTGGAACGATAGGCATTGAAAAAATCGAGGGCAGTTATGCCAATATCGTCGGTTTGCCTGTTGCCCAAGTATTAGCTACCTTAGAAAAAATTTGCACGCCATGAAAAAGCTCCTCTTCCTTTTCCTACTGATACCTTTCATTGGACTGGGTCAACTTTCGCAAGCGTTCAAAAATCATTGGTTTGATGGCTTCGCCGAAATTAACTCTTATGAATTGACGCAATCGCGTTATGGGGAACAACGTCAAGGGAAAGCTGTCTTAATTTTTGTCACCGAAGACTTTTTAGCCAAAGAGCAGGTCAAAGCCAATCAAAAATCTAAGACCACCATTCCTGTTTTAAAATCTAATCGTACCAAAAGCTTTTTAACAGGCATCTACCCCTACTCCATCATGAGTAGCTCGTTTTCTTCTCTGAGAAAAAAGCACCCACTTATTAAAACAGTGGCCTCTATTCAAGAATGGTGTGGGCAGAGTTATTTACAACTCAATGCAGGAGATAAAGAAAACACCCTAGTGTCTCATTCCTATTTTGAAGGAGAAGCAGATCAAAACCTCAAGCTCCCAAAAACAGTGAGTGAAGACGAGCTATGGAATTTGATTCGTTTTAATCCTAAAAACCTTCCGGTCGGAGAATTTGATCTTTTACCTTCTTTAGAAATGATTCGTTTAAATCACATAGAAGCCAAAGCAGTCAAAGCCAGCGCTAGTCTTAACGCAGGAACATATACGCTTTATATCCCCAGTATGCAGCGCAGCTTAAGCATTTATTTTGATCAAAACTTTCCATATACCATAGAAGGTTGGGAAGAAAAATATGCGCACAAAGGGGTACAATATACCTCAACCGCAAAACGCATTCACACAGAACGTCGTCAATACTGGCGGGAGAACAATCCCGCTTCGGCGCGCTTTAGAGCGCCTTTTAAACTCGATTAAATATGTACAAGAAACTTGTCCTCTTCTCTCTCGCATTATGCAGTTTATTGTCCTTGAACGCCCAAGATGCCGGAAGCATCTACCGCCAAATGGAAAAGCTCAACTTTTTAGGTTCCATGCTCTATGTTGCGGCTCATCCAGATGACGAAAACACCGCCTTGATTTCGCATTTTTCAAATCACACCCATGCCCATGCGGCTTATTTATCGCTTACCCGTGGGGATGGAGGGCAAAACCTTATCGGGACAGAATTGAGGGAAATGTTAGGAGTCATTCGCACCAACGAATTAATCCAAGCGAGAAAGATTGATGGCGGGAATCAGTTCTTTAGTTCTGCCATTGACTTTGGTTATTCTAAGCACCCTAAAGAGACCTTGAAAATTTGGGACAAAGAGCAAATTTTAGGCGAGGTCGTCCAACGCATTCGCAGCTTTCAACCCGATATTATCATTCATCGTTTTGATCACCGCACCCCCGGGCGAACGCATGGTCACCACACCTCATCGGCTTTATTGAGTCATCAAGCTTTTTCGATGACCAATGATCCCAACAGCTATCCAGAACAATTAAGCACTTTAAAACCTTGGCAAGTTAGACGTCAGTTTTTCAATACCTCTTGGTGGTTTTATGGCAGCAGAGAACGTTTCGAGAAAGCAGATAAAACCAACTTACTCTCGTTAGAAATAGGAAATTATGACGCCCTTAAAGGCATTTCAAATAGTGAAATTGCTGCAGCCAGTAGAAGTTCACATAAGTCGCAAGGCTTTGGGAGTTCTCCCAGCTTAGGGGCAAGAACTGAGTACATTGAATTAGTCAATGGAGATCGCCCTGAGAATAACGATCCTTTTGATGGTATAAATACCAAATGGACAAGGGTAGAAGGCGGCGAAAAAGTGGGGAAACTTGTCGATCAAGCGCTTGCAGCATATGACTTTAAAGCCCCTGAAAAAAGTGTCCCGCTTTTAGTCGATATTCACCAGGCCATTGAAAGCTTATCTCCTTCGGTTTGGAAAACCCGCAAATTAAAAGCGGTTAAAGCATTGATCAAAAGTTGTGCAGGTTTATCGTTACAACTCAACAGTGATAGTGGCTATGGTGTTGCAGGAGAAGAACTAAAAATAAGTTTTAACGCTGTGCACCAAAGCCAGCAAGACATCAGCATTGAAAAGGTAGGAGAAACTAAGTTAGCACAGGCATTAACGAAAAACACCGCCTATAAAAAAGGCATTCAATATTCCCTAGGGGAAGGACTAGGTTCTCCTTATTGGCTTTTAGAAAAAGGGAGTTTAGGGGTCTTTAAGATAAAGGACAAAGCCTTGATTGGACAGCCAGAAACACCCGCATTAACATTAGCTATAGAAGTAAGCATTAACGGAAGTACGATTATTTTTGAAGAAAAGATCAACTATCGCATCAATGATCCTGTACGCGGAGAAGTGATTACTCCCTTTTACACCTTACCTCAACTAGGGATCAATTTTGAAAAGGAGGTGAACCTCTACCCTAGCGATGCAGCACAAAACATTCGTTTAGAAGTTACCAATTATGGGCAAGCTTTTGAAGGGGAAGTAGAATTGTGTTACCCTAGTGGGTGGACCATTGATCAAGCTAAAAAGAAAGTAAGCCTTAAAGGGCGTGGGACGTCTGCTTTTGTGTCTTATCAACTATCCCCTACCGCAAAAGCCGAAAGTGGTTTGATGGGACCACTGGTTCACATCAATGGGAAAACGATGGACAAGAATTTTTCGGTGAAAGAAATCAACTATGAACATATCACAAAACAATATGTGAGTCAGCCCAGCGAGGCGAAATTAGTGCGGCTCGATTTAAGCTTACCCGATAAAAAAGTAGGCTATATCATGGGTGCAGGAGATTTAGTCCAAACTAACCTTCAAGCCATCGGTTTCCCTATTAGTACGATTGACATAGAAAGTATTAGCCAAGAAGAACTCAATCAATTTGACACTGTTTTAGTGGGGATTCGCGCCTTTAATGTTTTAGAAAGTTTAAAGTATAAGAACCAACTCTTGTTTGATTTTGCCGCACAAGGCGGAACTTTAATCGTGCAATACAACACCAGTAGAAGAATGCAAACAAAAGAGATTCTACCTTACCCCATTGAACTCTCTAGGGATCGTGTGACAGATGAAAACAGTCGAGTACGCATCCTTGAACCTAAACATGCTGCATTAAATTCTCCGCATAAAATCACCGCGAAAGATTTTGAGGGCTGGGTCCAAGAACGCGGTTTATATTTCGCTAGTAATTGGGATCCTAAACTCACTCCGCTCTTAGGCATGAACGATGAAGGCGAAAGTGAAAAACTGGGGAGTCTTTTGGTTGCTTCTCATGGCAAAGGGACCGTAGTTTACACTGGCTTAAGTTTCTTTAGAGAGTTACCTGCTGGTGTGCCTGGAGCTTATCGATTGTTATTGAATCTAATCGCATTATAATGACAAAGCAAAAAAGAATTTACCTCTACTTGGCTTTAGCGAATGTGTTGTATTGGCTCTGCTTTTACCTTTTTATGAATAGTTACAGCGCATGACAACAATAGACTGGATCATCTTAGTGGGCACCTTAGGCTTTATAGTGGGCTATGGCGCATGGAAGAACCGTAAAAACGAAAGTATAACCGATTATCTAAAAGGGGGGAACAGTTCTCGCTGGTGGACCATTGGCTTATCTGTGATGGCTACCCAAGCCAGTGCTATTACCTTTCTGTCTACTCCAGGTCAAGCTTTTCATGACGGGATGGGCTTTGTGCAGTTTTACTTTGGCTTGCCCTTTGCCGTGATCATCATCTGTCTCTTCTTTATACCGCTGTATCACAAGCTAAAAGTGTTTACGGCTTATGAATTTTTAGAACAGCGTTTTGATCAACGTACCCGTACCCTTACGGCCATTCTCTTTTTAGTACAACGCGGCTTAGCAGCGGGGATTACGATCTATGCACCTGCTATTATATTGAGCGTTGTTTTAGGCTGGCCTTTAAAACCACTGATTTTATTGATTGGCTTAGTGGTGATTTTTTATACGGTCATTGGCGGAACAGCAGCGGTGAATGTGACCCAAAAACAGCAGATGTTTATCATTTTTTTTGGGATGATTATTGCCTTTGGGTACATCGTCAATAGTTTTCCAGAACAAATTGGGTTTACAAAAGCCTTAGAGATTGCTGGAAAAACGGGCAAACTGGATGTCATTGATTTCAGCTTTGATCCGACCAATCGCTATACCTTTTGGAGTGGAATCACCGGCGGACTGTTTTTAGCCCTCTCTTATTTTGGGACAGACCAAAGTCAGGTGCAGCGCTACCTCTCGGGCAAATCAGTCAAAGAAAGTCAAATGGGCATGATCATGAATGGCTTTTTAAAAGTTCCCATGCAGTTCTTTATCCTTTTAGTAGGGGTCATGGTCTTTGTCTTTTATCAGTTTGAAACCTCGCCTTTACACTTTAACCCAAAAGGGGTCGAAACCGTGCTCAATTCCTCTCAGGCGAGTGCTTATCAAAAACTAGAAGAAGAGCACAGGGCTACACAAAGCCTTCGGCATGCGATGCTGGAAAGTAATATCGATCAAATCACCTTGCAAAAGCTCGCCCAAATTGACGTTTTAGAAAGAGTGCAACGACAAGAAGCGAAAGCCTTGATTAAACAGGCCGACCCACAACAAGAAACAAACGATAAGGACTATGTCTTTATCTTATTTATTTTGGGTTATTTGCCCAAAGGCCTTGTGGGCTTATTATTAGCCGTCATCCTCTCTGCCGCGATGAGTTCTACTGCCTCTGAATTAAATGCACTAGCCGCCACAACCACCGTAGATTTATACCAGCGCAATGTGGGAGAAAAATCCCCGGCGCACTTTGTCAATGCCTCTAAGGGCTTTACCCTGCTCTGGGGTGGGATCGCGATCCTTTTTGCCGCTTTTGGTAGTTTGGTTGAAAACCTTATCCAATTGGTCAACATCATCGGTTCTGTCTTCTATGGGACCATTTTAGGAGTTTTCTTAGTCGCCTTCTTCTTTCAACAGGTGAAAGGGAAAGCGGTCTTTTGGGCTGCCATCGTAAGTGAGGCACTGATCATCTTTATTTTTACTCAGGATTGGGTGAGCTTTTTATGGCTGAATGTGATTGGGGCGGTGTTGACGGTCTCACTTGCACTGCTCTTACAACAGTGCAATAAGGAAGCACAATAATTATAAAGTTTAAATCTTAAAAATAAGCACTGTAATCGATAAGTCAAATAGATTTATTTGAAAAAGTTAATCGCGCTGGAGGAAAAACTAAAAAACCCCACCAAACGGTAGGGTTTTTAAATAAGGTCGGTACTAAAAACTTAGTTGCTCCATTTTTCAATGGCCGCTTTATTCATGCGAACATAGTCAGAATTTCCAGCTTTTTCAGCTAAGGCTAAAGAATTTTTAGCCGCTGCAATCGCACCGTCTACATCTTTTAATCCTTCTAAGATCAAAGAGTACTGACGAAAATACCAGTAAGCATCATCCTTACCTTCAATGGCTTTTTCCATCCATGCTTTGGCTTGGTCTAAATCTTGACCTTCTTGCAGATAATACACTGCTGCACTGTAATAATCACGGTGCTTAGGGTCTTTCTTTAAAGCTTCTTGGATAGAAGCAGTTGCTTTGGCTACCGTAGGCACGCCAAAAGGTAATACGACACGCGTATCTGCCCACCCTAAATTAAGGGTTGCCCCGTTATTATGTAGGTTTGAAAACCAAATAGAAAAAGACTCAATGTCTTTTCCAGTGGTTGGTGCTACTTCAACGGTTGCAGCCACTTTACTCGCATCCCATGGGTCTGGCGTTCCCCAATTTTCGGTAGAAGCATAGAAAAACACTTCCCACTGGTCTTTACCTGGACGCGTATATAGCGCATAACTTCCTGCCGCTAATTCTTGGTCCCCAAAAGTTACTGCATCCCCAAAGGTGATCACAGTGTTTTTATTGGCTCCAGTTCTCCAGATGGCACCATAAGGCACTAAGGCTCCCATAATGTCTCTTCCGCGCATTGATGGGCGAGAGAATTCAACACTCACTTCTGTCAATCCTACGGTTTGTTGGATCTTAGAAGATGGACTTGGCTGTGGGGTTTGAACTTGCGCTAGGGCTGTGCTTGAAACACAAATGGCTAGCATGTAGATTAATTTTTTCATTCGATTAAATTTTAATTGTTAATCAAATGTAGAAAATGTTTCCTAACCACCTCAAATCTTCCCTTAAAAGTATTTTTGATATTTTGTTGATAATTTTTGTTTAAACTTTATTTTAAATGATTAAACATCGTATCTTTACTAAAAATAATTGCTCTTATGGTCTACCGACTAAAAACAGTCCAAAATTTACCTATCAGTGTTGACAAGGCATGGGATTTCCTTTCGGACCCCGGCAACCTTAAAACTATCACCCCTGATTATATGGGGTTTAAGATCCTGGAAGGTGCAGAAGACAAAATGTATGCAGGACAAATCATCAAGTATATCGTTACTCCGGTGATGGGATTACCACTGCGCTGGGTGACAGAAATCACGCATGTAGAAGACCAAAAGTATTTTGTAGATGAGCAACGCTTTGGGCCGTATAGCCTTTGGCATCATAAACATTTTGTCAAAGCCATCCCGGGAGGTGTGGAGATGATTGACATCGTTGATTACAAATTGCCCTTAGGTGTGCTGGGAAGAATTGCACATCCGCTTTTTGTAAAAAGACAATTAAATCAAATTTTTAATTACAGATATAACAAACTCGTTGAGTTGTTCGGCGAATTTAGGGATTAGATAGCTATGAAAAAGAACATTTTAATCATTGGTGGTTCAAGCGGAATAGGCCGTGCCTTGGTGGATTTACTGGCACCAGAACACAACATTTACGTGGCCTCAAGAAGCAACGAATCACTCGCTAATGCAGAAGTTTCTCATATATCTTATGATGTTATGAACGATGCACTTGACGTGAGCGACTTACCCGAACAACTTGACGGTTTTGTATACTGCCCAGGGAGTATTAATCTACGCCCTTTCCGTGGTCTAAAGCCACAAACCTTTCAAGACGATTTTAACTTGAATGTCGTTGGCGCAGTAAAGTCTTTACAAGCCGTATTGCCTTTATTGCAAAAGAGCCCGCAAGCGAGCCTAGTGTTTTACAGCACAGTTGCGGTAAGTACTGGAATGCCTTTTCATGCTTCTGTGGCTGCCGCCAAAGGAGCCCTCGAAGGTTTAACCCGCTCTCTAGCGGCAGAATATGCTCCTAAGTTTAGGGTCAATTGTATCGCTCCGTCCTTAACAGACACCCCTTTAGCTGATAAGTTTTTAAACAACGAAGCTAAACTGGAAAAAGCACAAGAACGTCACCCACTCAAACAAGTGGGGACAGCAAAAAATATCGCCCATATGACCGCCTTCCTTTTAGGAGAAGAAAGTCAATGGATGACCGGTCAAATACTCCACGTTGATGGTGGAATAGGAGACCTTAAAACAAATTAAAGTGGAAAACTATACAGTATTCTGGTTTAGAAGGGACCTGCGCGTTGAAGACAATGCAGGGCTTTATCACGCACTAACAAGTGGCAATAAAGTACTTCCCCTCTTTATTTTTGATACTGAGATCATTCACAAGCTGCCTAAAGAGGATGCTAGAATAGAAATGATTCATGCGGCCTTGAGGAACATAACTGATGCTATGGAGAGGAACAGATGTAAGGTTGGAATGTATCTGGGACAACCCAAGGCCGTTTTTGAATCACTTTTAAA
>JBDNAJ010000056.1:0-5319 GCA_039768455.1 Candidatus Arcticimaribacter sp. | reverse complement strand
TTCTTCTGTGGGGATAAAAGCTAATGCCGCCGAATTGATACAGTGGCGTTTTCCGGTGGTGGCACGTGGCCCATCGTTAAACATATGACCCAGGTGTCCGCCACACACCCCACATTTGAGTTCGGTGCGGGCATAGCCTATTTTGTAATCGACGTCGTATTCAAGGTTATTGTCATTGCCGCGATCAAAGGACGGCCACCCCGATCCAGAGTCGTATTTATCTTTGGAATAATAGAGCGGACTTTGACAGCCAGCACAGACATACGTCCCTTCTTTTTTGTTGTTATTTAAGGGGCCCGACCAAGCGCGTTCGGTAGCGGCTTTTCGCAAAACGCGGTAGGAGAGTGGCGTCAAAATTTCTTGCCATTCGGCATCAGTTTTCACGACTTGATAAGTGACTTTTTCTTTTGACTTTTCAGGGGCTTTTTTGTTGCTTTGGCAACTGCCTAAAAAGGGGAGTAGTAAGAGGGTGAGTAGAATCTTTTTCATGATTAAAACAGCATTAGTTTTTTGTGTAAGTTACGGTAGAATCTTTAAAAGTCAACGACCGTGCCAAAACATCTTTTTGGCTTTGGTAGGTACTTTATCTATTCTCTTTAATCCTTAAAGTGATACTTTAACTAAATATTTATTCAATGCAACAAAATGTCAAATCATAAGTTTAATTAATCTTTATAAATTAATGATTTTAATGTATTTAATATTTATAATAAGATTTACTTATATTGTAAAATACGCAGGAGTATTGGAAAGAATTCCTTTTAGTATTTCTTGCTGCCCCATAAAAAGATTGTATCTTCCGCACTATTGACTATATATATTTAAAATGTTAGAAAGCAAGAACGTCCTCCCCAAAGGAAGTAAGAAATTGATCAATGCATGGGCTTTTTATGACTGGGCAAACTCGGTCTATTCCTTAGTGATTTCCTCGGCCATTTTCCCCATCTATTACGCAGCCTTATTTTCAGAAAATAACATCATTGATTTCTTTGGCTACGAGGTCAAAAATACGGCCATGATCAGCTTTGTTACTGGAGCCGCATTTTTGGTCGTCGCCTTTATTTCTCCCCTGCTTTCTGGGATTGCAGATTTTGTGGGGAACAAGAAAAACTTTATGCAGTTTTTTGTCTACTTGGGGTCCATCTCTTGCATTGGTTTATACTGGTTTGATCTGGATAATTTATACTTGGGATTGCTGTTTTACTTTTTAGCGATGATTGGGATTTGGGCCAGTTTAGTATTCTATAATTCTTATCTCCCAGATGTAGCTTTTCCAGAGCAGCAAGACCGCGCTAGTGCCCGGGGATTTTCCATGGGCTATATCGGCAGTGTCTTGTTATTGCTCTTTAACCTCTCTATGGTGATGATGCCAGACGTTTATGGGATTCAAGGAACTGCAGGAGAAGCCGCTATGCAGGCCATGCGCTATTCTTTTGTTTCTGTTGGGATATGGTGGTTAGGCTTTAGCCAAATCTCTTTTTACTTTTTACCTAAAGGGAATAAGAATGACGAAAAGGTCACCCGTTATATTTTCTGGAATGGCTTTAGAGAACTGCGCAACGTTTACGGTCAAATGGCCGGGAACTTTCCACTTAAACGCTATCTCACCGCTTTCTTTATCTTCTCTCTTGCTGTACAAACGGTAATGCTGGTTGCGGCTTACTTTGGCGAAGAAGAGATCGCTTGGGGGTCTGATAGTGAAAAGACCATGGGCTTGATAGTAAGTATTCTTTTGATCCAAGTGATCGCCATTTTTGGGGCGATTCTCGCCGCGCGCTCTTCTCAGCGTTTTGGCAACATCCCAACATTAATTGCCATCAATGTGATTTGGGTGATCATTTGTACCTATGCCTACTTTATCGAAACTCCAGAACAGTTTTATGCTGTTGCGGGTTTTGTAGGTTTAGTGATGGGAGGAATACAAGCGACGGCACGCGCCGCTTATTCCAAATATTTGCCCGAGACGGAAGACACCACCTCTTACTTTAGTTTTTATGATGTAGCCGAAAAGATTGGCATCATCATCGGGATGTTCCTCTTTGGTGCGATCGACCAAATCACGGGGAGTATGCGATACTCCATCATCTTCTTTACACTTTTCTTTGTGTTAGGGGCGATAATGTTGACCCGCGTCAATAAAAAGCCCGCTATTCTGTCGCCAATCGAATAGAGCCAGAACCTGCCACTTTTGTATGGATTTTTCCAGAGGGTTCCCCAAAGTATCGAATGCGACCAGAGCCAGCCACTTTTGCGTCTAGGTTTTCTGTACAGCTTAGGTAAATACTGCCAGAACCCGCTAAGCTTGCCTCGGCATCTACTGCCGGCATCCCTTGTAAACGAATGCTGCCAGAGCCAGAGAGTTTAGCCTTTACTTCTTCTGCTTTTCCTTTTAGGCTTATTTTTCCGCTGCCAGATAGTTGGGCAGATGTTTCTTTTGCTTCTACTGCTAAGACGATTTTTCCACTTCCAGAAAGCGAGGCTTTAAAATCAGCAGTATTGATGGTGTTTTCGCTGTGGATTTTCCCAGAACCTGAGAGTGAAGCTTCTTTTAAAGCCACCAGCGGAACTTTGATTTTAACGCTTTTTCGGTTAGAGGTTTTAAAGTAGCTGTTCTTTTTGGTGCGAATGATTAAAACGCCCTTTTTTACTTCTGTAATAATGTCTTCGATCAAGTTTTCGTCAGTGTAAATGCTAATTTGATTCTCCATGCTTGAAGTCAATTCTACATTAAAAGAGCCTGCGACTTTTAAGGCATCAAACTTTTCGCCGCTTCGTTCTTTTGTAACGAGTTTTCCATTGCCTTTGCGTTTGTTTTGCGCACAGGCGTTAAGGCTAATAAAAAGGATGAATGCGCTAAGGGTGTAAGTTAAGTGTTTCATTTTAAGTTAGTTTTGGGTTAATTTAATGCTGCCATAATCGGCGCTTAAGTTCAATTGATTGCTGCCGTTGCGGTGCTGACCTTGATAATACCGATCGGTTGATTCAATGATTTTCTTTCTGTAATCTAAAGGAAAATCTGTTTTAAAGCCGGCGTATTCTGTTTCTATGGTAAAGGCAAAGTCCCAGTCAGGATCTGCTCCTAATCTTATCCCTGTATAATCTGCCTGCACAGTAACTTCTTTTGTAGAGGCTGCTATTTCTTCCACGCTAAGACTGCCATAATCCATGTCCAAGTCAAGTTTTGAACTCAGTCTCCCTATTTTAATGGTGAGATAATCTGCTTCTCCGATCAACGTATTTCCTTCGTCAAGGCGCAAACTGCCATAATCTGCTTCAAAGTCTAAGATGGCCACCAGGCCAAAGCTGCTTTTGCTGTAATCAGCATCGTATTCGATTTTATTGGCTTGATCAATTTTTAATCCGGAATAATCTGCCTCAATAACCGCTTCATTAACAAATTCTATTTCAGAATTAGGCGCATAGGCAATTTCGATTTCATTACGTGTATGATTTAATTTCCCTACTTCAAGTCGCCCATAAGCACAGGACAGTTGGGTTGCGCCATCGGTTTCGTCAAGATAGATATTCCCATAATCATTCTCTATGTCTAAGGCGGCTGTTTTAGGCATTTGCACTAAATAGTTAATACTGTAATCAAGGCGTTTTACGCCAAAGAAACTCCAGCCACTCCACCAAGAAGTTTTGTTCTTCTCCAGCAGGGTAGTGGCTCGAACAAGATCAGCGGAAGCATCGAAGTCTATTTCGATATTCTCTAGGGCATCTTCTGCGCGTTCTTCGCTACTCGCATTTACTTTGATGATCACCTCTATGGCTACTTCGTCTTTATCCCAACTGTTGAGTTTTACGGTGCCATAGCTGTTGTCAATGGCGAGTTTTCCATTGGGTGATAAAGGAAAGTTTTTGGTGATTTTTCGATCTACTGTTTGCGCACTCATAAGTTGAATGCACAAAAAAAGACAGAGGGTCAATCGTGGGTAGTGTTTATAGAATACTGTTTTCATAATCATTTTCATTACGCGCTTTTAGCACTTGTTCTAATTCGTTTAAGATGTCCAGGCGTTGTTGTAAGTTATCGATCATCGCTTTGAGTAAGAGGGGGTGTTCATTATCCTCATTGAATTGACTTTCTAAGTCTATATAAGCCTCGTCTAAGGCTTTGAGTTGAGACTTTATATCCTGGATGGGAACGGCAAAGTCTTCTTGATAGGTGGTTTCTAGATAATGTAGTTGTGTCTGTATTTGTGTCTCATAAATAGTGGTTAATGGCGCACTAGTCTTTGGGGTTTCTGGGAGGGTAGCAGAGTTTAATGCGAGTAAGAGGGTAAAACTAGCTGCAATGCTGATCCAGGTCACCAACTTGATCGCAGGGCGATTTTGCTGCTCTAACTTTCGCTGAAAGCGCAACTGATGTCCTTCTAAGGGAGGACGCTGGTCCATTTGACTTTTTAAAGCCTTAAATTGTTGTTTAAGTGATTTCATCCATTGTAATTTTTTGTTTCAACTGGTCTTTTGCACGGGAGACTAGGGTGCGGCAATTGCCATAGCTTAGGTCAAGTATACTACTGATTTCTTCTAGTCATAACCTTCGAAATACATCAAGATTAAAACGTTGCGATAGCGCGGATTGAGTTGGTCAAGTCCCTGTTGTAATTGCTTGTGTTGTTCATTGTTATTGTCTTCTGTAGTTATTGTATCTGTAAGTACAGCCTCGTTAAGGCTGTAGTGGATCGCTTTTTCTTTTTTCTGTACAAAACTTAAAGCCTTTCTTATAACGATTTGTTTGAGCCACCCCCCAAATTTATTCTCTCCCTTGTACTGGACTAATTTGTCAAAGGCGGTTAAAAAGCCCTCGTGCATGATATCTTCTGCATCGACAGGATTTCGAACAATGCGCAATGCACTGTGATACATGGCGAGATGATAGCGTTGATACACTTCGAGCTGCGCACGCTGATCTTTCTCTTTACAGAGAGGAAGGAGTTGATCGATGCTCATATTTTGTATCATCTGCTGGTGACTTCTACTTAATAAGAGTCAAAAGAAAGAAAAAGTTACACTTTTGTACAAAAAAATCCTTTGGCATAACTCTTGACTTTATTATATCATAATCATTAAAACCTTTTGGTTTGTCTTTATTCTGACAAACTGACGTATATAAAGCCTTATGTCAAAACCTATTTTTAGCTCCTTAGACAATCTGTCACTTCAGGATATTGAAGCCGAAGCAGATTTAATTCCCTTAATGACCACCGAAGATGAAGAAGCCCTTGAGTTAGAAGAGCTACCAATATTAGTGCCTATCCTCCCTTTAAAGAACACGGTCTTATTTCCTGGAGTTGTAATTCCCATCACTGTGGG
>JBDNAJ010000003.1:0-12604 GCA_039768455.1 Candidatus Arcticimaribacter sp. | reverse complement strand
TGAATCAATTGACTGCGTGGGATCATATACCCTTACAGATCTTCTGTAAGCGATCGCCTCTCGAAGAGATTTTTGGGACATCTAAATAAAGTTTAATAGTTTTTTTAACCAATCAAAAGAACTAGGATAAGGCGCATAACGCACAAATGGATCTATCCAAGTCCCTCTTTTGATAAAGGGTTTAAAGTGAGTGAAGGCATCAAAAGAATGTTTCCCGTGATAAGCGCCTAATCCGCTATAGCCAACTCCTCCAAATGGGAGTTTGTCGTTTGCAAATTGAATCACGGTATCATTGGCTACGCCTCCACCATAAGAATAACGATGAAAGATATCTTTGATAAATTTTTTGCGTTTTGAAAAAACATAAAAGCCTAGTGGGCGCTCATAGGCATCAATAATTGGATTGAGCTCACTTTCATTTGAATAGCTAAGCACAGGCAGGATGGGACCAAAGATTTCTTCCGCCATAGTGGGATGTTGAGCGTTATCAACTTCCAAAAGCGTAGGCCCAAAATAAAGGGTTTTGTTATCACTATCACCCCCATAAACCAAGTCACTGCCTTTGACTAATTCGACCAAACGGTCAAAGTGTCTTTGGTGTGCGATACGGCCATAACTATGGGCAGTAGAAGCATCTTCCCCATAGGCCTTTTTAATTTCTTCTACTAGGGCTTTGATTAAAGGTGCTTTGATGCTTTCGTCGACTAAAAGGTAATCGGGTGCAATACAGGTCTGTCCGCAGTTGACATATTTCCCCCAAACAATTCTTTTTGCTGTTAATTGTATAGGCGCCGATGCATCGACGATACAAGGGTTTTTTCCGCCTAATTCTAGGATCGTAGGGGTAAGGTGGTCTGCCGCTGCTTTTGCGATTATTTTTCCAACATGAGTGCTTCCCGTAAAAATAATGTGATCCCAGCGATGGTCTAATAATTCTTTTGCAGTGCTTGCACCTCCATTGACTACGGTCACATGCTGGGGATCAAACGCTTTTGCAATTAATTCCGCGAGTAAGGCAGCTGTTTTAGGCGCGTGTTCTGAAGGCTTTAGGACGACCGTATTTCCTGCGGCAACCGCTCCTATTAATGTAGCCAAAGACAATTGGAAAGGATAGTTCCATGGACTTATCTGTAAGCAAAGACCAAAGGGTTCTGGGAGTAAATAGTCCTTAGAAGGAAAATTCAATGGAGACGATTTAATTCGTTTTGGCAGTGACCATCGCTCAAGATTTTTAATCATGGTCTTTAATTCAGCCATCACCACAAAATATTCGGTTAGATAAGCCTCGAATTCTGGCTTCCCAAGATCTTCAAAAAGGGCAGAAGAAATCGTTTTTTCTTCTTGCTTTAACAACCTTTGAAAACGTTTTAAACTATCTTTGCGGTAAGAAACGTTTTTAGTTTGTTGGGTCTTAAAAAATGCGCGTTGATTTTTATGAATTTCTTGTATTTTCATTCGGTCTTTTAATAATGTTTGAAAATAGCCATCTTTTTTGAATAACAAACTAGTGCATGTCAACTAATCTTTAATTTTGTTCGATTAAATTGACTTAGGCATATGTGTTTTTATAAATTTAAACAACTGATATTAAATAACTTAAATTAAAAATTCAGCCTTTAGGCATAAGAGTAAAAATTCTTTTAAACACAACTTCTTTTTAAAGGATTTTATTTTCGTAAGACATTATATTTCATGGAACTGAACAAATACAGCAAAGCGGTCACGCAAGACCCCACTCAGCCAGCAGCACAAGCCATGTTGCACGCTATAGGTTTAACAGACGAAGACTTTAAAAATCCATTGATTGGTATCGCCAGTACAGGTTATGAGGGGAACCCTTGTAATATGCACTTGAACGATCTATCGGTAGATATTAAAAAAGGCGTTCAAGCAGCAGATTTAGTCGGGCTGATCTTTAACACCATTGGAGTAAGTGACGGGATTTCTATGGGAACCCCTGGAATGCGTTTTTCTTTGCCTTCTCGTGATGTCATTGCAGACTCTGTTGAAACAGTGGTGCAAGCGATGTCATATGACGGACTTGTTACGGTAGTAGGCTGTGATAAAAATATGCCCGGTGCCTTAATGGCCATGTTGCGTCTAAATCGCCCTAGTATTCTAGTGTATGGTGGAACCATTGCGCCAGGTTGTCACAAAGACAAAAAACTCGATGTTGTTTCTGCCTTTGAAGCTTGGGGTGAAAAAGTTGCCGGAACAATCGACGAAAAAGAATACAAAGAAGTCGTTCGCAATGCTTGTCCAGGTGCCGGTGCTTGTGGCGGTATGTACACGGCTAATACCATGGCCTCTGCAATTGAAGCCTTAGGGATGGCCTTGCCTTATAACTCTTCTAATCCTGCAGTGAGTCCAGATAAAAAAGCGGAATGTGAGCGAGTAGGTAGCGCTTTACGTCATTTAGTTGAACAAGATATTAAGCCAAAAGATGTAGTGACGAGAAAGTCGCTTGAAAACGCCATTCGTTTGATCGCTGTTTTAGGAGGATCAACCAATGCTGTTTTACACTTTTTGGCGATTGCCAAAGCAGCCGAAATTGAATTTACCATAGATGATTTCCAAGCCATCATGGACAAAACTCCTTTCCTTGCAGACTTAAAGCCTAGTGGAAAATATCTAATGGAAGACTTACACAATGTAGGTGGGGTTCCAGCGGTATTGAAGTTTATGCTTGATGAAGGCATGTTACACGGAGACTGCTTAACTGTTACTGGAAAAACCCTTGCAGAGAATCTAGCAGAAGCTGCTCCTCTAAAAGAAGGGCAGGACATTATTAGTCCTGTTGCATCACCTATTAAGGCATCTGGACACATCCGTATCCTTAAAGGAAACCTTGCAGAAGGTGGCTCAGTAGCTAAAATCACCGGAAAAGAAGGATTGTTATTTAAAGGTCCAGCAAGAGTATTTAATGGGGAATATGAAGCAAACGATGGTATTCGCAACGGCCTAGTTCAAAAAGGTGAAGTAGTTGTAATTCGTTATGAGGGTCCCAAAGGAGGTCCTGGAATGCCAGAAATGTTAAAACCTACCGCTGCTATTATGGGAGTAGGACTAGGGAAAGACGTCGCTTTAATTACCGATGGTCGTTTCTCTGGTGGAACCCACGGCTTTGTGGTGGGACATATTGTTCCAGAAGCGCAGGCCGGGGGAGCAATTGCTTTAATCGAAGATGGAGACATCATTGAAATCAACGCAGAAAAAAATACCCTAGAAGTGCACTTAAGCGATGCTGAATTAAAAGAGCGTAAAGCCAACTGGAAAGCACCAGACTTAAAATTCTCTAGCGGAGTACTTTATAAATATATCAAAAACGTATCCACTGCCTCTGAAGGTTGTGTGACAGACGAATAATATTATGGAAAAACAAACTCCCTTACATATTTCAGGGGCAGAAGCCGTTATTCGATGCTTGTTAGCAGAAGGAGCTGACTTGATCTATGGTTACCCAGGTGGAGCAATTATGCCCATCTATGATGAGCTCTATAAGTTTAGCGACCAATTACAGCATGTCTTAACCCGTCATGAACAAGGTGCAACCCACGCAGCGCAAGGTTTTGCACGTACTTCAGGAAAAGTAGGGGTCGCTATGGCCACTTCTGGACCGGGGGCAACTAACCTTGTTACAGGAATTGCAGATGCTCAAATTGATTCTACTCCCATGGTTTGTATCACGGGGCAGGTAGCCTCTCATTTATTGGGTTCAGATGCTTTTCAAGAAACTGATATTATTGGGATTTCTACTCCGGTAACAAAATGGAATTATCAAATCACTAAGGCCAGCGAGATCCCAGAGATCATGGCGAAGGCTTTTTATATCGCGCGTTCTGGTCGTCCAGGACCTGTATTGATTGACATCACAAAAGATGCCCAGTTTGAGTTGTTCGACTTTGCTTATGAAAAGTGTAAAGGGGTACGCTCTTATCAACCTATTCCTCAACTTCAGTTAGATCAAGTAGAAGCTGCCGCAAAAGCGATTAACGCTGCTAAAAAGCCTATGATTGTATGGGGGCAAGGCGTTATTTTAGGCGAAGCCGAAGAAGAATTTAAAAGCTTTGTCGAAAGTTCAGGGATCCCAGCAGTGTGGACCATTTTAGGTCTTTCGGCTCTGCCTACAAAACACCCATTAAATATGGGAATGGTAGGGATGCATGGAAACTATGGGCCTAACTTATTGACCAATGAATGCGATGTTTTAATCGCTATTGGGATGCGATTCGATGATCGCGTAACGGGGAATTTAGCTACTTATGCAAAACAAGCGCAAGTGGTTCACCTTGAAATTGATCCCGCAGAAATAAGCAAGAATGTACATGCCGATTTTCCTGTTTTAGCAGATTGTAAAAGCAGCCTTAAGGCGTTAACTCCTTTGGTACATAATAAACCACTAACCGAATGGAAAGCGCAATTCGCTGCCCATATGGATACAGAGTTCGAAACGGTCATTAAAGGCGATACACAACCGACTAAAGAAGGACTTACCATGGGAGAAGCAATTGCTTCTATCAACAAGCACACAGGTGCTGATGCCGTTATCGTAACCGATGTAGGACAGCACCAAATGATTGCCTGTCGCTATGCCGAGTTTATTCGCTCGAAAAGTAACGTTACTTCTGGAGGTTTAGGGACCATGGGCTTTGCTTTACCCGCTGCAATCGGGGCTAAAATGGGGGCGCAAGACCGTCACGTTGTTGCAGTAATAGGAGATGGGGGTTATCAAATGACCATCCAAGAGTTAGGAACCATTTTCCAAACGGGAACAGCAGTTAAAATCGTCGTTTTAAATAACGACTATTTAGGGATGGTGCGTCAATGGCAACAATTATTTTTTGACAAGCGATATGCTTCTACAGAAATGACCAACCCAGATTTTGTCACCATTGCTAAAGGTTACCATATCGATGCAAAACGCGTGACTAAAAGAGAAGAACTCGATCAAGCAGTAGGCGAGATGATTGCTTCAGACAAGCCCTATTTTTTAGAGGTTTGCGTAGAAAAAGAAGATAATGTATTCCCGATGATTCCTACAGGAGCTTCGGTATCAGATATAAGATTACAATAATGAGTGATATTAACCGCTATACCATATCGATTTATTCTGAAAACAATGTTGGCTTGCTCAACCGTATTTCGGCTATTTTTTTAAAGCGACACATTAATTTGTTGAGCTTTTCTACCTCTCAATCTGAAATCCCAAATGTTTTTAGGTTTGTGATTGTGGTAAAAGTAACCGAGGATAAAATCATCAAATTGGTACAACAGATCGAAAAACAAATAGACGTAATCAGAGCGTTTTATCACACAGATGAAGAAACAATTTTTCAAGAGACGGCTTTGTATAAAGTAAAATCAAGTTACTTATTTGAAGAGCGTCAAATTCAAAACATCATTAAAGATAGTCATGCGAACATCGTGACTGTTTCTCCTGAGTTTTTTGTGATTGAAAAAACTGGCTTCCGTCATGAGACCGAAAAGCTGCGCGAAGACTTAGCTCCTTATGGTTTACTGCAGTTTGTTCGCTCAGGAAGAATATCCGTAACAAAAGCCCCTATGGGCATTTCAGAAATATTGAATAATTTTAACAACCAAAACAACGACTAAACAACACACAATGGCAAATTATTTTAATCAACTATCATTACGCGATCAACTAGAGCAACTAGGACAATGTCGCTTTATGGACGCTTCAGAATTCAACGATGGAATCAAAGCGTTAGAAGGAAAGAAAATCGTTATTGTGGGCTGTGGTGCACAAGGGCTAAATCAAGGCTTAAACATGCGTGACTCAGGTTTAGATATTTCTTATGCTTTACGTCAAGGAGCCATCGATCAAAAACGCGCTTCTTTTCAAAATGCATCGGACAACAACTTTGCTGTAGGAAGTTATGAAGATATGATCCCTACTGCAGATGTTGTGATCAACCTTACGCCAGATAAGAACCACACTTCTGTGGTTAAGGCAGTGATGCCTTTGATGAAAAAAGGCGCAACTTTATCTTATTCTCACGGTTTTAATATCGTTGAAGAAGGCACACAAGTTCGCGAAGACTTAACTGTTATCATGGTCGCTCCTAAGTGTCCAGGATCTGAGGTGCGCGAAGAGTACAAAAGAGGCTTTGGGGTACCAACCCTAATCGCTGTTCACCCAGAGAATGACCCACAAGGTCACGGTTTAGACCAAGCAAAAGCTTATGCAGTTGGAACTGGAGGACACCGCGCTGGAGTTTTAGAATCTTCTTTTGTGGCAGAGGTAAAATCTGATTTAATGGGAGAGCAAACCATTTTATGTGGGGTGTTACAAACCGGATCAATTTTATGTTTTGATAAAATGGTTGAAAAAGGTATTGAGCCTGCTTACGCAGCCAAATTGATTCAGTACGGATGGGAAACCATTACCGAAGCTTTAAAGCACGGTGGAATTACCAATATGATGGATCGTTTATCGAACCCAGCAAAGGTAAAAGCCTTTGAACTGTCTGAACAGTTAAAAGAAATTATGGAGCCATTGTTCCACAAGCATATGGATGATATCATCTCAGGTCATTTCTCTAAGACTATGATGGAAGACTGGGCAAATGATGATAAAAACCTTTTAGGCTGGAGAGCTGCAACTGGAGAAACTGCCTTTGAAAAAACAGCTCCTACTGATGCAGAGATTTCTGAGCAAGAATTCTTTGACCACGGAGTACTAATGGTTGCTTTTGTTCGCGCAGGAGTAGAATTAGCCTTTGATACTATGGTAGCGGCTGGAATCAAAGAAGAGTCTGCTTACTACGAATCATTACACGAAACACCATTAATTGCCAACACCATCGCGCGTAAGAAATTATTCGAAATGAACCGCGTAATTTCTGATACGGCAGAATACGGATGTTACTTATTTGATCATGCTTGTAAGCCATTATTAGTGGACTTTATGAAAGGGATTGATACCGATGTGATCGGGAAAGCTTATGCTCCTGAAGCAGGAAATGGTGTTGATAACAAACAATTGATCGACATCAACGAAATTATTCGTTTTCACCCTATCGAATTGATCGGGTTTGAGTTACGCGACTCTATGACTGCGATGAAGAAAATAGTCTAATATGGAACGGCCAAGTGTTGAAGGCGCACTAGCAGCTCAAGCTCGTCTAAAAGAGGTTGCGCTAGTTACACCCTTTCAACACTTGGCTCGTTTTTCTTCTCTTATTGAAGGCCAAGTTTTTGCAAAACGCGAAGACTTACAACAGGTGCGCTCTTTTAAAATTAGAGGGGCTTTCAATAAAATCACCACCCTTAACACCACCGAAAGAAATAAAGGTATAGTTTGTGCCAGTGCAGGAAACCATGCCCAGGGCTTCGCCTATGCTTGTAATGCGTTAAAAATTAAGGGTACGGTTTTTATGCCTGTACCAACTCCAAAGCAAAAAATTGAGCAGGTCCGTATGTTTGGTGGGGATTATGTCAACATATCCTTATCAGGAGATACCTATGACGATGCCTATAAAGCTGCACTGCATTTTCAACAAGACAATCAATCTGTTTTTATTCATCCTTTTGATGATAAAGAAGTGATAGAGGGGCAAGCGACTATTGCTTTAGAGATTTTAACACAAATCGATCAACCCTTAGATTATCTTTTTGTTCCAGTAGGAGGAGGGGGATTAATCTCTGGAATTTTGACGGTTTTTAAAGCGAAATCTCCGCTCACAAAAATTATAGCAGTAGAACCTGCTGGGGCTCCTTCTTTGGGTACCTCCATAAAAAATAATGTCAATACACGACTAAAGCAAATTGATAAGTTTGTCGATGGTGCTGCAGTACAAAGGGTGGGAGACCTAGGTTTTTCAGTATGCAAGGATTTAGTAGACGATTGTATTACAGTTGCAGAAGGTCGCATTTGTCAAGAGATTCTAGATCTCTATAACAAAGAAGGAATTGTTGTCGAACCCGCTGGAGCGATCTCTTTAGCCGCTTTAGAGCAATATAAAGATCAACTGAAAGGCAAGCGTGTGGGCACCCTTATTTGTGGGGGGAATAACGATATTACCCGTACCCCAGAAATAAAAGAAAGAGCACTCTTGCACGCTAATCTCAAGCATTATTTTATTGTGCGTTTTCCACAACGTGCCGGAGCTTTAAAGGAGTTTGTAAATGATATTTTAGGCCCTAATGACGATATTGCCTTTTTTGAATATTCCAAAAAAACCAGTAGGGCACATGCTCCAGCTGTTGTTGGGATTGAGTTAAAAAGGGAAGCAGATTTTTCTCCGTTATTAGAGCGCATGAAAGCCAAAGGATTCTATGGGGACTACCTCAATGAAAAGCCAGACCTCTTCCAGTATTTGGTATAATTAAAACACTAAAGGAATCACAAAGCGATACATCAAAATCAATAGCACCACTGCAATTAGATTGATGAATATTCCTACCCGTGCCATTTGGGCAACCTTGACATAACCACTGGCAAAAACAATGGCATTTGGTGGTGTTGCCATGGGCAACATAAAGGCACAACTACTGGCCATGGTCACTGGGATAAGTAAATACAAAAGCGGAATTTCTAAGCCTATTGCGATCCCTGCCACTACAGGCGCTAATACAGCGACAAGGGCAACATTACTCATCAATTCGGTCATAAAAAGCATTAAGAGAATCAAAAGGGAAACGGTGAGTAAGACATTTAAATTGGCGTTAGCAATACCATCGGTGATCAAGGAGACGATGCCTGTGGTTGACATACCTTTAGCTAAAGCCAAACCACCCCCAAAGAGAATTAAAATCCCCCAAGCTAAGCGGGAGGTGTCTTCCCATTTTAAAATAAACACCCCTTGTTTAAATTGATGCGGAATTGAAAATAAGGCTATAGCACAACCCACACTAATCATAGTGTCAGACAAGCCTAGACTTGGGAAAAAGGAGTTGATCAAAGTGCGAAATACCCATAAGAAAACGGTGACAGCAAAGATGCGCAAGACATGTTTTTCTTGAGGACTGGTAGGGCCTAGATCAGCGAGCTTTTGTGCAATAAGGGCATTAGAAGAAGCAAATTCAATCCCTTTATTGGGAAACATCCATCGGGTTAAAACAAAATAAATAATCCCAATCATAGTAGCTGAAAAAGGCAAGCCAATAATCATCCACTTTAAAAAGGAGATCTCCATATTGTACTCATTTTCTAATAAACCAATCAAAACTGAATTAGGCGGGGTTCCAATCACCGTCGCAATTCCGCCTGCATTGGCCGAGAAGGCAATTCCCAGCATGACAGAAAGCGAAAAATGGCGCTCTTCTTTTGTAAATACTCCGTCACTTTGAACCAAAAGTTGGATGACGGACAGCGCGATAGGCAACATCACAACAGTACTAGCGGTATTCGAAATCCACATGCTCATAAAGGCAGTGGCAAGCATAAAACCCAGTATCACTCGGTTAGGGGTGGTCCCTGTTTTATGGATGATGCTGAGGGCAATGCGCTTGTGTAAATTCACTTTTTCTAAGGCTAAAGCCAAAACAAAGCCTCCAAAGAATAAAAAGACAATCGAGCTCCCGTAATTCGCCCCAACTTCATTCATGGACATAATATCAAAAAGCGGAAAGATGACCAGTGGAAGTAAGGCTGTCACAGAGATCGAGACCGCTTCTGTAATCCACCAACAAACCATCCAAGCCGCAAGAGCGATAACAGTAATCGCCTGAGAAGAAAGCCCCTCTAGGGTTAAAAATTGTAAAAGAATAAAGAAAGTTGGACCTAATAATAAACCGACTTGTTTGCCCATGGAGCGATTGTTTTGTTAAATATAAATGATTTTCCCTTTTTTATTCTGAAATTCATTCTATCAATTGCTAAAAATAAGTAGCTGATAATTCAGCTTTTACGCTTATTATGTTTAACTTTAAAACAAAAAAAATAAACAGACAGTTATGGAAACCACTCAAAAGGTAAAAATTGATGCTACGGTTCGCTTTGAGGAACCGATTCATTGTACCCAGTATTTAGTCGACGGAGAATTGAAAACATGGGAGGGTGGAACTTCAGAAGTGTTTTCTACCATCTATACTGAGAATAGCAAAGGGGAGGTAGGTCCAACACTTTTAGGGTCTATTCCTGATATGGAAACAGATGCTGCCTTAGACGCTTTAAATGCTGCAGAAAAAGCTTTTAATCGCGGTCAAGGCGCATGGCCTACCATGAAGGTAAAAGACCGTTTAAAGTGTCTAGCGGTTTTTGCCAAGAAAATGCAAGAACACCGCGAAGAAGTTGTTGAACTATTGATGTGGGAAATCGCGAAGAACAAAGCCGATTCATATAAAGAGTTTGACCGTACAGTAGACTATATCTATGATACCATAGAGGCCTATAAAAAACTAGACCGCAAGAGTGCTAAGTTTGATAAGCAAGCTGGGATTCACGCGCATATACGTCGTGGACCGCTGGGAGTTGTCTTATGTCTCGGTCCTTATAATTATCCCCTAAACGAAACATTTTGCTTGTTGATTCCCGCGATTATTATGGGAAATACTGCCATTTTTAAACCGGCAAAACACGGGGTACTATTGATTACGCCATTGTTAAAAGCTTTCCACGAGAGTTTTCCTCCTGGGGTAGTGAACATTGTCTTCGGTCGTGGTCGCAAAATTGCTTCTCCCATTATGCAAACTGGTAAAATCGATGTGCTTGCCTTAATTGGGCATTCTTCTTCGGCGGTAGCCTTACAAGATTTACACCCTAATAAAAACAGATTGCGATTGGTCCTTGGACTTGAAGCTAAAAACCCGGGGATTATTTTACCTGATGCAGATTTAGACCTGACCATTAAAGAGTGTATTTCTGGAACATTGTCTTATAACGGACAGCGTTGTACAGCTTTAAAAATGTTGTTTGTCCACGAATCAATTGTGGATGAGTTTAATACCCGTTTTGCTAAAGCAGTCGATGCCTTAAAGTTTGGTTTACCTTGGGAAGAGGGATCGTTTTTAACTCCGCTACCAGAGCCTAGTAAGCCGGCTTATATTCAAGATTTAATTAAAGATGCTAATGCCAAAGGTGCTAAAGTACTCAATAACAAAGGAGGAGAGCTAAGCCATAACTATTCTTTCCCTGCAGTATTGTATCCCGTGACCAGCGAGATGGATGTATACCACGAAGAACAATTTGGTCCAGTAGTTCCAGTGATGTCTTATAAAGATATCAATGAGCCACTTGATGTAATGGCCGCTTCAGATTATGGGCAGCAAGTCAGTCTTTTTGGAAGAGATATTCGCAAGATTGGGCCTTTAGTAGATGTATTGGCGAATTTAGTTTGTCGTGTCAACTTAAACTCTGCCTGCCAGCGTGGACCAGATGTTTATCCATTTACTGGAAGAAAGAATTCTGCCGTAAGTACCTTGAGTGTTTATGATGCCTTGCGTTCTTTTTCTATCCGCACCTTTGTGGCAGCAAAAGACAATTCTTATAATAACGAAATCCTTGATGCCTTAATGGATTCAAAGGATTCAAACTTTGTGAATACAGAATACTTACTCTAGTTAAAAGAATTGGTCAATTCCAAAGACCAAAGATGAATTTTTAAAGCCGTCTAAGTTGATACCATAATCAATCCTTAAGACGGCTTTATAAATATATTTGTGTATAAAGCGTAAGCCGATCCCGCCGTATTGATAGTTGTTTTCACTTTTAAAAAGTTGGCTTAGTTTGCTGTCAACGGGTTGTATTCCAGCCATATCGATAAAGGTGTTTCCTTGTAAGGCAAACCAGTCTTTTTCAAAAAGTGTGTGACGGTATTCTGTATTGATGGACCAGTAAGCATTTCCGCGTTGTACAAGATTTCCCACCCCACGCACATTGCGGTTATTGTCAATGACAAAAGGAGGGAAGGGAGAGTCAATATTTCGAGCTAAACCTAGTTGCCCCCTTATCGCGAGATTTCCCATCTTATTGATTCGTTTAAAATATTTGGTTTCGTTCTCGATGGTGTAAAAGGTATTGTTATCTGTGATGGATTTTCCCCAGACATGCGTAGCATAAGTTTGGCTGCGCCATCCATTTAAATGATAGTAATGTGGTTGAATATAATCATAAGTATACCCTAGTTTCCCCACGCCCTTAGTAGTAGAAAAATGCTTTGGAACATTCGCTATATCATCTCCCTCTTCAAATAAATAACGCTCGCCTATAAGCCCAGCGCCTAGCACTACTTTATGTTTTAGATTGATCTCTCGCCCCAGACTAATCTCCCAACTTTGAAAGCGGTAGCGAAAGTTAGCCAGACCAGTTTCGAGCCTTATTGGCTCAAGGGTTTCTAATTGTTGTGCCAAAAGTTTTAATTCTGTTTTAGCAGACATAAAATTGTTGTTTTCGACAATTAATCCAAAGCCAGGGAAATTATTTTGACGATAGAAAGCCCCTAGGGTATACCCTCTTCCGGTAAAATTATAATCTGTAAGTCCCAAGTGGTAAGCAAAAGCATTGTTAACTGTTTGCCATAAATCAACCGCTGGGATAAGGGTTTTATTTTCTTCGATATGATAAGTAAGTTTGACGCGACCAGAAGACAGGGTGTCAATTGATGTATAAGCATGACTCACCGCAGGTTCCCGCAAGAGTACG
>JBDNAJ010000055.1:0-7368 GCA_039768455.1 Candidatus Arcticimaribacter sp. | reverse complement strand
AGACATCATAAAGGTTAGAGTCTTCTCCCTCTACTAAGGGTGCATCCATCGATACGTGACGACCAGAATTCTTTAAAGATTCTTTTACGTCATTCACCGTCATGTCTAATTCTTTTGCAATTTCTTCTGCAGAAGGGGCACGCTCATGGGCTTGCTCTAAAAAGGCATAGGTTTTATTGATTTTATTGATCGACCCAATTTTATTCAAGGGTAAACGAACAATACGGGATTGCTCTGCTAATGCTTGAAGGATAGACTGGCGAATCCACCATACTGCATAAGAGATAAACTTAAAACCACGTGTTTCGTCAAAACGTTTTGCTGCTTTGATTAATCCTAGATTTCCTTCATTGATTAAATCAGGTAAGGTTAATCCTTGATTTTGGTATTGTTTAGCTACAGAAACCACAAATCGAAGGTTAGCTTTTGTCAACTTTTCAAGGGCGATTTGATCGCCAGCTTTAATGCGTTGTGCTAATTCAACTTCTTGCTCTGCGTTGATTAAATCAACCTTTCCTATTTCTTGTAAATACTTGTCTAAGGAGGCGGTTTCTCTATTGGTTACCTGTTTGGTAATTTTAAGTTGTCTCATTGAATATGATTATTATACTTCTTTATACGTTCGAAATTCAAAATTGTTACATCAAGAGCAAAAAAAAACCACTCTTTTGAGTGGTTTTTTCTATTCATCAAGAATTTAGTCCTTATTTGGACGTTCTTTTCTTTCTGGTCTAGGAAGTAAAGCTTTGCGCGATACTTTCTCTTTACGGGTTCTTGAGTCAATCCCAAAGTATTTTACTTCAAGGATATCTCCCATATTGACTACGTCAGAAACATTTTCTGTACGTTCCCAAGCTAATTCACTGACGTGAAGTAGTACTTCGTTTCCAGGAGCTTCTGTGTATTCTACTACCGCACCAAAGTCAAGCATTTTGATTACTTTAACTTCATAGCTGTTTCCTACAACAGGCTTAAAGGTGATTGAATCAATCTTAGCTTCAACCATTGCGATTCCCTCTGGAGAAGTTCCTAGGATCTCTACAATACCTTCTTCAGTTACCGGATCTTCATTGATAACGATGGTACATCCAGTTTCTTTTTGAAGTTCTTGAATCACTTTTCCACCAGGTCCAATTAATGCACCGATATACTCATTTGCAATGACACGGGTGATCATTTTTGGAGAGTGAGGCTTCACGTCTTCTGCAGGTGTAGCAATCGTTTCGGTGATTTTATCAAGGATATGTAAGCGTCCTGCTCTTGCTTGTTGTAAAGCTTTTACAAGAATCTCATAAGATAATCCCTTGATTTTGATGTCCATTTGACAAGCGGTAATTCCTTCTGAAGTACCGGTCACTTTAAAGTCCATGTCTCCTAAGTGATCTTCATCTCCTAGAATATCAGACAATACAGCGTAACGATCTCCATCAGAAATTAATCCCATGGCGATACCAGATACAGGTCGCGTGATTTGTACCCCAGCATCCATTAATGCCATTGTACCAGCACATACAGTTGCCATAGAAGACGAACCGTTAGATTCTAATACTTCTGAAACTAAACGAACCGTATAAGGACAATCTTCTGGGATCATACCTTTTAAACCGCGTTGTGCTAAGTTTCCGTGACCTACTTCACGTCTAGAAGTTCCTCTTAAAGGACGAGCTTCACCCGTACAGAAAGGAGGGAAGTTGTAGTGTAAATAGAAGTTTTCTTCTCCTTCATGAGAAGGCATGTCAATTTTATTTGCGTCTCTAGAAGTTCCCAGGGTTACTGTTGCTAAAGCTTGGGTTTCACCACGGGTAAAGATAGAAGATCCATGGGTAGAAGGTAGATAATCTACTTCACACCAAATAGGTCTGATCTCATCTGTCTTACGACCGTCAAGGCGAACACCTTCACTAAGCGTTAATTCGCGAACAGCTTCTTTTTCAGCTTTTCTGTAGTAGCCTCCAACAAGGTGACCAAACTCTTCCATTTCTTCTTCAGTGAAAGAAGCTTTTACTTCTTCTTTTACTTCAGCAAATGCATTTCCACGTTCTGCTTTAGACGTTCCCTGTTTTGCGATAGCATAACATTTGTCATAGGCCATGTCGTGAATGCGCTTTTCAAGCTCTTCATTTCCTTCTGCAGTTTCGTACTCGCGTACTTCTTTTTTGCCGAAGGCTTCTGCTAAACGCAACTGTGCAGCAATTTGAACTTTGATTGCTTCGTGTGCAAATTTAATGGCGTCTGCCATTTCTTCTTCAGAGATTTCGTCCATTTCACCTTCTACCATCATGACAGAGTCTGCAGATGCACCGATCATCATATCGATGTCTGACTGTGCTAACTGCTCACGGCTAGGGTTAATGACAAATTCACCATCGATACGAGCAACACGTGCTTCAGAGATGGCACATTCGAAAGGGAAATCGCTTAATTGGATGGCAGCAGAAGCGGCAAGTCCTGCTAATGCATCTGGCATAACTTCTTCGTCATGCGACATTAACTGGATCATCACTTGTGTTTCTGCGTGATAATCTTTTGGGAATAGGGGACGCAATACACGGTCCACTAGACGCATTGTTAAAACTTCACCATCACTAGGGCGTGCTTCTCTTTTAAAGAATCCACCGGGATAGCGACCTGCTGCAGCGAATTTTTCTCGATAGTCTACCGTTAGGGGTAAAAAATCTACATCAGATTGTTTGTAGTTAGATACAACTGTACAAAGCAACATGGTTTTTCCCATTTGCACGACAACTGAACCGTGGGCTTGCTTTGCTAGCTTGCCCGTTTCAATAGAGATCTCTCTTCCATCGCCGAGGTCAATAACCTCTTTAAAGACTTTTGGAATCATTTTTTCTTCATTTTAATTAAACCTAAGTGTTGTTGTGTTGTGTCTGTAGGTCAGCCAATGAAAAACTTTGATTCAGCTTTTTTCAATACTCCGATAAAAAGAAATAGTGGTTTATTTACGTAAACCTAGTTTTTTCACGATCGCACGGTAACGCTCGATATCTTTTGCTTTAAGGTAATCTAGTAAGCTTCTGCGCTTTCCTACCAATTTCACTAGTGAACGCTCTGTGTTGTAATCCTTACGGTTACTTTTTAAGTGCTCAGACAAGTGGTTGATACGGTGCGAGAATAAAGCAATTTGACCTTCGGCAGAACCAGTGTCGGTTTTTGAAGTTCCGTGATCTGCGAAAATTTTTTCTTTTGTTTCTTTTGTTAAATACATGCTAATATTATTTCAATGATTGTTATGTAGTTGCTAATTAAAGCGGTGCAAATATACACCAATTTATGTAAGACTAACGTCCTAAATTTAATTTCTTATGGGTTGATTTAGAATAAGATCAATATAGAGATTGATCTTGTCTTTCAAATTTTTGCGATGGGTGATAAAATCTAAGAAGCCTTTCTCTAATAAAAACTCGCTTCTTTGAAAGCCTTCTGGTAAGTCTTTTCCAGTGGTGTCTTTTACTACCCTGGGTCCTGCAAAGGCAATTAGTGCTCCAGGTTCGGCGATATTGATATCGCCTAACATTGCAAAAGATGCTGTTGTTCCGCCAGTAGTTGGATCGGTACAAAGTGAAATATAAGGGAGTTTAGACTCTGCTAGCTTATTTAGTTTTGCCGAAGTTTTTGCCATTTGCATAAGCGAAAACGCTCCTTCCATCATTCTTGCTCCCCCAGATTTTGAAATAATCACCAGTGGTAAGTTGTTGTCGATTGCATAATCTGCAGCACGTGCGATTTTTTCTCCCACCACAGAACCCATGGATCCTCCAATAAAGCCAAAGTCCATGCAGGTGATGACTAATTCTTTTCCCTTAGATTTCCCAACTGCTGTTCGAATAGCGTCTTTAAGTCCTGTTTTTTTAGTGACGTTTTTTAATCGATCACTGTATTTTTTAGAATCAGTGAATTTTAAAAAATCTTTAGAACTAACTTTAGTATCAAGTTCTTTAAAATGATTTTCATCAAATAAGATTTCGAAATATTCTTTACTCCCTATTCTAACGTGATATTCGTCTTCTGGACTGACATAAAAGTTTTCTGCAAGCTCTTGTGTTTCTACAATTTTCCCAGTAGGAGTTTTGTACCACAGGCCTTTTGGAATGTCCTTTTTCTCTTCTGTTCGGGTTTGAATTCCCTTCTCACTTCGTTTAAACCAACTCATAAAACAATGTTTACCTTAGGCTAATGTATTTATATTGTTTAAATCTTCAAACGCTTTGATCAATCTTTGTTTGAAGGTTTGTTCTCCTAGGCGAAGCCATTTACGTGGGTCGTAGTGTTTTTTATTGGGTTGATCTGCGCCTTCAGGGTTTCCTATCTGAGTGCTTAAGTAGTCAACTTTGTCATTCATATAATCGCGAATCCCTTCTGTAAAGGCGAATTGAAGATCTGTATCGATGTTCATTTTGATTACTCCGTATCCTATCGCCTCGCGAATTTCTTCTACTGTTGATCCAGACCCCCCGTGGAAAACAAAGTCTACTGTGTTTTCTCCCACATTGTATTTTTCTGAAATATACTCTTGAGAATTTTTTAAGATTTTTGGCGTAAGCTTTACATTACCTGGCTTATAAACACCATGAACGTTACCAAATGCTGCTGCAACGGTAAACTGGTCACTAACTTTCATTAGTTCTTCATAAGCATAAGCCACTTCTTCTGGCTGGGTGTAAAGTTTAGAAACATCCACATCAGAATTGTCAACACCGTCTTCTTCACCACCGGTGATGCCTAATTCGATTTCTAATGTCATTTCCATTTTTGCCATTCGAGTAAGGTATTCTTTACAAAGGCTAATGTTTTCTTCTATTGGCTCTTCAGATAAATCGATCATGTGAGAGCTGTATAATGGCTTTCCAGTTTCTTTAAAGAATTTTTCTCCTGCGTCTAATAACCCATCAATCCATGGCAAAAGATTTTTCGCACAGTGATCGGTGTTTAAGATTACAGTAGCCCCGTATAATTCGGCTAATTCGTGGATGTGTTTTGCACCTGCAACAGCACCTGCAATAGCAGATTGTTGCTTGTCGTTACTCAATCCTTTTCCAGCATTAAACTGTGCACCACCATTCGAAAATTGAATGATCACGGGGCTGTTTAATTCTGCCGCTGTTTCTAGTACAGCATTAACCGTATTGTTTCCAATAACATTTACAGCTGGAAGCGCAAATTTTTTGGCTTTAGCAAATTGAAAAATCTCTTGAACTTGGCGGCCCGTAGCAACACCTTTTGGGAAAGTTGTTTTCATTTCTTGGTTTTCTAAGAGGCAAAAATAGCAAAAATGCCTTAGAAGGGATAATTTATCCCCACATTAAAGACGGCCTTGTCAAGTGATATTTGCGACCCCCAGCGATCTTCTGCTGCTTGGGAAGGGTCAAAAGTTTTAAAGGCGGTATCTAGGCGAAAAATAAAATAGTCAAAATCATAACGTAGCCCAAAGCCTGTACCTACCGCAAGTTGGTTTAAATCTCTATAAGTATTTAGTGTTTGACTTATATCTGGAACATTGTTGTTGACATTCCAGATGTTTCCTGCATCGATAAAAAAAGCGCCTTTTATCGCCCCAATGATGGGGTAGCGGTATTCAAGATTTAGGGCGAGTTTAAAGTTGGCTTCGTTAAATTCGTTAATGCCATTACTAGACCCTGGGCCTAGTTTATAGGCTTTCCACGCTCTATTGTCATTTGATCCTCCAGCATAATAGGAGCGGGTAAAAGGGATGCTTTTTGAATTGCCATATGGAAGAGCGATTCCTGTAAATCCTCTAAAGGCAAGAATTCTTTCTCTACCTACTTCCCAGTGTTTGATATAACTAAGCTCTGATTTGAAGTACTGAGAGGGGGCTAGATTAAGGATAACTCGATTTCCATCACTGTCTTTAGGGCTGTCGGCTAAATTTAAAATCCCGTTAAGTAAATTACCGACCCATTCAAACTTGACCCTAAATTGTGAAAAGCTCTCATCGATTATACTCTCTTGATTGTTTTTTAGAAAGCTAAAAGAAGATCCTACAATAAAGTTATTGGCAGTTAAACGGTTTTTACGTTCGTTGATATTCGATACATTTGTAAAGCGATCATCTTCTGTAGAAATATCTGTTCGATTATTTAATACATGATCAATAAAAAGATCTGTGCCATTAGGGATAGAAAGGTTTCCGTTCTCATCTAAATATTGATTGTTGATCGAGGGGATAGATGTGGCAATATCGTTTAATCGATCATAGGAATTGCGATAAACATTGAAATAATTGCTAATTGCTTTATTGTCAACATATTCAATATCAGCTAATTTTAAAGTAAAAGTGTAGGCGGGTTTTGTTTTCCACTGGTATTCAAAATTTCCTGTAAAACTTTGTCGATCAAGTCCTATATTTTCTTGAAGTGAAATCCCTAAAGAGATATTTGTTTTTACATTAATGTTGTCAAAAAAAGTAGATTTTATTTTTTCTGGGGCTAATAATCGCGGCACGCGAAGCAATAAATTTCCACCCACTTCAAAAAGATTAAAGAAAGTGCTCTTTTCTTCGGCGACGTCTCTTGAGGATCCAATGGTGCTTTTCACCCCAAATTCAAGTATTTCTGCGCCTCTAAAAACATTTCTACTAATCACAGAAGTCCCTAAAGTAACTCCGATGTCTTGAATATTTGAATGAGAAACATCAAAGTCAAACCCCAGAGAGAAGCGTTCTTTTGGGCTAAGGAATATGTTTGCATCGAGTAAAGCAGGTTCGTTTTCTACCGCAGTATAAGTAATGGTAGGGTATTTGAAATTTTGCAATTCATTAAAATATCGATAAGTAGCGGTTCTATCTTGGTAGCTATAGGCTTGGTCTGGAGAAATTTTAACTCCTTTTGCTAAAACAAGAGGATTGTATTTTAAAGGTCCTACAGAGAAGATTTTAATGCCATTATAGTTGATAGAGTCTGTATAGGTAGAAAAATCTTGCTCAGGGTTTTCTACATAAACCGAAAGAGATTTTACTTTTTGAACGCGATAGGGTATTTCGATTAAGGTGTCTTGAACACGTTTTTGGGCATTTTTAATTTCTACTATTAAAGGGATTTTTGTATCGATTCCTAAACTGTCTTTAAAGGCTTTGAATCGTATAGATCTTTGCTGAAAGTTGAAAATACCATTGTTTCTAAATACATTAATCAAGCGTTCTCTTTCTGCGTTGATGTTTTCTACTTTAAACGCTTCTCCCTGATTTATAATACTTTCTTTTTGATATACTTTATAAATAGAATCAATGTCTTTTGAAGCAATTACACTAGTAATGCTATCAAGGATAAAGCGAGGGCCTTGTTAGGATACCTAAAACAAAAAATAAAAGTTGGACTATTTTTTTCATGAATCTGT
>JBDNAJ010000054.1:0-17758 GCA_039768455.1 Candidatus Arcticimaribacter sp. | reverse complement strand
CCTCTCCTATCCCTTCGGTGATGTAGGGATAAATTTCATTTTCATCGAATATTCCTGTTTCATGGTACTTTTTAAAGACCGATCCATAGGTATCAATCCCCCAAATTTTAATCGCAGGGTTTTTCTCTTTTAAATATTTTGCAACGCCAGAGATGGTTCCCCCTGTTCCAACTCCTACAACAAAGTGTGTAATCTTTCCCCCGGTCTGTTCCCAGATTTCTGGACCAGTTTGCTCATAATGCGCTTGCGCATTCGAAGGGTTGTCATATTGATTCACATACCATGCATTAGGCGTTTCTGCTCCAATCCTCTTTGAGGTAGAATAATAAGAACGAGGATCATCTGGTGCTACATCTGTAGGACAAACAATTACCTCTGCACCAACAGCTCTAAGTACATCAAATTTTTCTTTGGATTGTTTATCGGTAGAGACACAAATCAATTTATATCCCTTTACAATCGCAGCTAGCGCCAGTCCCATACCTGTGTTTCCAGAGGTTCCCTCAACGATGGTTCCTCCGGGCTTTAATCGGCCATCGGCCTCGGCATCTTCAATCATCTTGAGTGCCATCCGGTCTTTTACAGAATTACCTGGGTTGAAGCTCTCTATTTTAGCGAGTACTAAAGCGTCTACTTCTGCGGTGATATTATTGACTTTAACTAAAGGGGTATTTCCTATAGTTTCTAGAATATTATTGGCGTATTGCATGGTTCAAATTCACACAAAGTTACAATTTTGAAACTATAAAAACGAGGAAAATAAACAGAAAACTACCGAAAGCGAACAACTTCAGTTGGATCAATTCTCCCAACAATAAGCGATGGAATCCAAAGCAGCAAACTGCACACCCCCAAAACCAATAAGTTAAGCCCTATAAAGAGGGGAATAGGCAAGGCAATTGGGACAGTAGAAACAAAATATGTTGCTGGATCTAAAGCGATCCATCCAAAATAAGATTGTCCCACTAAGAAGGACAAGCCTAACACATTACCCCAGATTAACCCTCTCAAAATAATGTAAACAGCATTCCACAAAAAGACCTTTTGAATTTGGCGATTATTCGCCCCTAAAGATTTTAAAACGCCCACCATGCGAGACCGCTCTAAAATCAAAACCAGTAGCGCTGTTGTCATATTCAATGTTCCCACAAGGATCATGACAATCAAAATGATCAAAACATTAAAATCAAAAAGAGCAATCCAATCGAATATCCCTTGATACAATTGATCAACACGTTGCACATCTATATGAGGAGGCAGTTCGGTATAAATTTTCTCGGCATAAGGAATTGCATTTGCTTTTGGTTTTAAAAAAACCTCCACTCCCCCGATTTGGCGATCTGTCCAACCGTTAATTTTCTGCACTTGCTTTATATCGACAAAAGCAAAACTATTGTCAAAATCAGGAAAACCCGTTTGATAAATGGCAACAAGATTAAAATAGCGAATACGAGGAACTGCTCCTGGATCGTCATTTTGAAAATAAGCCGTGACACGGTCCCCTAAATTGAGCTTCAGTTTTTGCGCAAGGGTTTGAGACAAGACAATTTCTTTTGAAAGTGTAGAATCAAAAACAGGGAAACTTCCTTCTAGCAAATAAGGAAACAATTTTTCCCAAGGAAAGTTTTGATCAACTCCTTTTACCACACCCCCCTCAAATTCACTTTTCGTTTTTAACAAAACCCCTTTGGCAACATAAGGATATAAATGTGCCACTTGATTTTTATCCCACCAGCTATCTTTGCGCAATGCTGTGGTATCAATGGGAGTGATAGAAATGCTTGAATTGTTGTTTTCAAATGGAGCGATGCGAATATCGCCACTCAGCGCAATCGTCTTTGCCTTAATTTCTCGTTGCAATCCTAAACTTGTCCCTAAGGCAATCAACATCATCACCATCCCCAGGGCAATCGCAGCTATCGCTATTTTTATTATCCGCCCCGAAACCGTACTTTCGCTTGTAGAGGACGAGCGCATGCGCTGGGCTATAAAAAATTCAAAATTCAAGGGATGCTTTCTTTAGATTATTTCAAAAATACATTTTTATTCGCTTTTCTATGCCTGCTTTTAGGGGGGAATCCCCTTCAAGCGCAAATCTTCCCCGGAGCACAACAAACCGCACAATACCTTCCCTTGCTTAAAAACAAAAAAGTAGGCGTTGTCGCTCATGCCGCCAGTGAAATTTACCACAAAGGAAAAGCAACGCATTTAATCGACTCTCTCTTAGCCCACAACATTGATATCAAGAGGATTTTTGCCCCGGAACACGGCTTTAGAAGTCGAGAAGACAACGGGGCAATCATCAAAGATGAGATTGATTCTCTCACCCAATTACCCATCATTTCCCTTCACGGAAAAAACAAAAAACCGCAAGCAGAACAGCTAGAAGATTTAGATATTATCGTCTTTGATTTGCAAGATGTAGGCGCTCGATTTTACACCTATCTCTCTACTCTGCATCTTGTTTTGGAGGCTTCCGCCGAAAGTAATATTCCCCTGCTTATTTTAGATCGCCCCAACCCTAACGGACACTATGTCGATGGCCCCGTAATGGAAGACGAATTTAAAAGCTATTTAGGGATGCACAACATCCCCATTGTACACGGTTTAACCTTGGGCGAATTTGCACATATGATTAATGAAGAGGGCTGGCTCAACAACAAAATAAAATGTGACTTAAGGGTGATTAAAATAGAGGGCTACACCCATCAAAGTGCTTATAATTTACCCGTTCGACCCTCGCCTAATTTACCCAATGCAAAAGCGATCAATCTCTATCCCAGTTTATGCCTTTTTGAGCGTACTGTAGTAAGTATAGGCCGGGGGACGGAACAACAATTTCAAATCTACGGACATCCATCTTTTAAGGGAGACTTCAGCTTTACACCTCAACCTAATTTTGGTGCAAAATATCCCAAATTAGAAGGCGAAAAATGCATCGGAAAGAATCTACAATCACATCCTAGACTCAATCGTTTTGAATTAAAATGGCTCATAGAAGCTTACCGTCAATACCCCGAGAAAGAGTCCTTTTTCGTCTCCCGTTTTGCTTACCTCGCAGGTACAAAAAAACTGGAAGAACAAATCAAAAATGGTTGGTCTGAAATGCAGATTCGCAACAGCTGGGAACCACAGCTTTCACAGTTTAAAACAATGCGTAAAAAGTACTTACTCTACCCTAATTAATGAAGGCGCTCTTTCATTTTTTCAACGATGGAAAAAGCAGCAGGGCAAATGGCTACATTCTTTTGTGTATGCTGTGCAATTTGATAAATTTTAGGGCGATCTGTATGCGGGAATTCTCTACAAGCCTTGGGTCTAACATCATAGATCGAACAGGCATTATCTTCTCCTAAAAAAGCGCAAGGAACTTCTTGTAAAACCCAGTCATTATCCTCATCAATACGCAAGTACTGCGCTTCAAATTGAGCGGGTTTTAGACGCAAATATTTCGCAATTCGTGTGATGTCTTTTCTTTCAAATAAAGGGCCTGTGGTTTTACAGCAATTCGCACAATCGAAGCAGTTGGTTTGAGCAAAAACTTCTTCGTGAATGTCTTGGGTGATTTCATCCAATTTTTTGGGCGGACGTTTTTTTAATCGCTGAAAAAAGATTTTCGTTTCCCTTGCCTTATCTTTGGCCCGTTGCGGTAATTGCTCTAACTGCTCGCGCATGCTACTTTATTTTTAACAAAACTACTTTATTTTGGAAGATCTCTTTGGAAAAGCCTTGCTTGATTATCACCATTCCCCTGGGGAACAACAGCTCCTTACCTGGACTTCTTTAACAGAAGAAGACCCGGTCCCCCTCGCCTATTTCTTCCGCGACTATAAAGAAATGCCAGATATCGAACAAAAAGCCCTAGCCCTGTCCCATGGAAAAGTTCTCGATATAGGCTGTGGTAGCGGGAGCCATAGTTTGTATTTGCAAAATGAAAAAGGCTTAGTAGTCACTGCCCTCGATAGCTCTTTTGGCGCAGCCAAAATAGCTAAAGAAAGAGGCGTTAATCACGTCTTCCATCAATCTATTCTCGACTTTAACGAAGGAACTTTTGACACCCTTTTACTGATGATGAATGGTCTAGGGGTGGCCAAAGATTTTCAAGGAGTGTTGCCTTTACTTCAGCATTTAAAAACTATGTTAAACCCGAAGGGGCAAATCCTCTTAGATTCTTCTGACCTTATTTATCTATTTGAAGAAGAGGAACAAGACGATTGGCGTAATGCTGAAACCTATTATGGGGAGTTGGATTTTGGGATAGGCTTTAAGAATGAAACCGAAGAATTTCCATGGCTTTACTTAGATTTTGAGCACTTATGTCAAGCCGCAGAATTGGCCGGATTAAACTGTGAAAAAATATTGGATGGGCCCAATTATGACTACCTCGCCAGACTAACAGTTGCCTAAGGGATATTGAGGTATTTATGGGTCTGCAAAGACACTTTCCACTGGGGATTTGCCAAGACATAATCCACCATTATAGGCATCATTGTATCGCGCTTGCTCCACTCGGGTTGTAAATATAAAACACAGTCTTTGCCGACTCTTTGCGCTTGTTCTTCCGCGAAGCGAAAATCATCTTTATTGTAGATAATCACCTTGAGTTCATCGGCGCGAGCCGCTGCTTCATCGGTCGGTAATTTATTTTTCTTTGGTGATAAGCAAAACCAGTCCCAGTGCCCCGTAATCTCATAGGCACCAGAGGTTTCAATATGGATTTTCATCCCCTTTTCTAAAAGGGCAGTAGTCAAGGGTTGCATGTCCCACATCAAGGGCTCTCCCCCAGTAATGACAATGGTATCTGAATATTTTTTGGCTTCAGTTACAATGGTATCAATATGCGTGGGAGGGTGCTTTTCTGCATCCCAACTTTCTTTTACATCACACCAGTGACAGCCCACATCACAACCTCCAATGCGGATAAAATAAGCTGCACTCCCCTTGTGATAGCCTTCCCCCTGAAGGGTGTAAAAGGCCTCCATCAAAGGCAATACCACTCCTGCATCTACTTGTTGTTGTGTCGTCTTATCCATCGCGGGCAAAGATACTATTTTATCAACGCCTTCTCCTAAAATTATGTACCTTTACATATGGCGTCACTAGCACCCTTCCATTTAGCAATTCCCGTCAGTGATTTAGCTGCTGCTGTTTCATTTTATGAAGACATTTTAGGCTGTACTCCAGGGCGTTCTAGCGAACACTGGGCAGACTATTCCTTCTTTGGGCATCAATTGGTATTGCACGAAGACAAAAGCCATAAAGGCTATAAGCACTTCAACGAAGTAGATGGAAAAGCGGTGCCAATACCGCACTTTGGCGTTGTTTTGGACTGGGAAGTATTCCAAAACTTTAGCCAACGTTTGATCGACCAAAACATTGAATTTCAAATCGCCCCCTACCTTCGTTTTGAAGGCCTTCCGGGAGAACAGCTAACGATGTTCTTTTATGACCCTTCCGGCAATGCGTTAGAATTCAAAAGTTTTAAACATATCGATCAATTGTTCGCCACCTAAATGCATTCTATCCGTACTTTCTTCAATGAGCTTTATGCTGCTGTATTTGCTCCCACTGTTCAAAAAAAATTAGAAAACACCATCTTACTCCTAGCGGGAATAGGCTTTGTTATTCACCTTAGTCTTATCTTTTTAGAAGCACAGGGCATAAGTTTATTTTCTTCGCTTTATCCAGAGTTACTCAACGATCCTATCTCTGCCATATACACGCCTTTTTCATTGATTCTGATCTATGAAATTTACTTACTTCTGTTTTATTTACCCCGTTCTTTTACCTCTTGTGTCTCAAAACAATTTGAGATCATTTCGCTTATTGTGATCCGGAAAATCTTTAAGGATATTCCACAAATGAACTTAAGCGGAGAATGGTATTATGACGCACATAACTTAGAGTTAGCCGTGGATTTACTAGGATTTCTAATCTTATTCCTACTGATCTTTTTGTTCAATTTAAGCAAGCAACGCTTGCCAAAGCGCCCAGTTGAAGACCCTACTTTATTGCGCTTTATTTCGTCAAAGAAAATCGTGAGTGTTATGCTTTTTGCAGTACTGAGTATTATGTCGATCGCTACTTTTGGACAATGGGTTTTAGATGTCATTAACCAGCAAAAAGTCGCCCAGATCGATAGCTTGTTCTTTAATCAATTCTTTACACTGTTGATTTTAGCAGATGTGGTGATCTTATTGATCTCTTTCCGTTATACAGAAGAATACAGTAAGCTGATTCGAAATACGGGCTTTATTATCGCCACCATCTTAATACGAATTTCGTTTTCTGCTGACGGTTACCTGAGTATGGTTTTAATTTTAACCGGCGTGAGTTTCGCCTTTTTAATCTTACAAATTTTCAATGCGATGGAGCATCCTAAGACAAATTCCACTGCCTAGCAAGCAAGGTATTCTTTAAAAGCATCGCAATGGTCATGGGTCCTACTCCCCCAGGAACGGGAGTGATAAAACTGGACTTTTTAGCGACTTCGTCAAAAGCGACGTCTCCTTTAATCACATATCCTTTAGGGTGACTTTCATCTGGAACACGAGTAATTCCTACATCGATAATCGCGGCCCCTTCTTTGACCATATCTGCGGTAAGGTATTCTGGAATCCCCAGTGCCATGACAATGATATCGGCTTGGCGGGTGAGTTCTACTAAATTTTCTGTACGGCTATGAGCAACCGTTACGGTAGCATTTCCAGCTGGGCCTTTTTGGCTCATCAAAATACTGATAGGGCGTCCCACGATATGACTGCGTCCTACCACTACACAGTGCTTACCGCTGGTGGGGACTTCATAGCGTTCAAGGAGTTGCATAATCCCAAAAGGCGTAGCTGGGATAAAGGCATATAATTCTAAGGCCATTCGGCCAAAGTTTGCTGGATGAAATCCATCGACATCTTTTTTAGGATCGATGGCCAATAAAATCTTTTCTTCATCGATATGCTTAGGCAAAGGCAATTGCACAATATAGCCGTCTAAGCTTTCGTCCTTATTTAGGGTATCGATTTGCGCTAAAAGAGCGTCTTCTGTAATATCTTCTTCTAAACGGATTAAGGTCGAATCAAAGCCTACATATTCACAAGAACGCACTTTACTGCCTACATAGGTCAAACTGGCGCCATCATTTCCCACTAATACAGCGGCGAGATGCGGTACACGTTCTCCGCGTGCTTTCATTTCACTCACGGTGACTTTGATTTCTTCTTTGATTTCGTTTGAAGTTTGCTTTCCGTCTAGGCGTATCATATAGTGTGTGTTTTAGCGCATGTTTTGCATCATCTGCATCATTTGGCGGCCTTTGCCACCTTGCATCATTTTCATCATTTTACTCATTTGATGAAATTGTTTGATCATTTGGTTTACCTCATTAATATCGCGACCTGCACCACGTGCAATGCGCTTTTTACGGCTCATGTTGAGTAAGTCAGGCTGAGCGCGCTCTTTAGGCGTCATCGAGCCGATAATGGCTTCGATATGCTTAAACGCATCGTCGTCAATATCTACTCCCTTTAAGGCTTTTCCCATCCCGGGAATCATGCCCATCAAGTCTTTCATGTTCCCCATCTTTTTCACCTGTTGAATCTGCGAAAGGAAATCGTCAAAGCCAAACTGATTTTTGGCAATCTTCTTATTGATTTTACGAGCTTCTTCCTCGTCAAACTGCTGCTGGGCACGCTCAACTAAAGAAACCACGTCTCCCATTCCTAGGATACGGTCGGCCATACGTTCTGGATAGAAAACATCTAAGGCTTCCATCTTTTCGCCAGTCCCGATAAACTTAATGGGTTTATTGACTACTGTTTTAATGGATAAAGCTGCTCCCCCACGGGTATCCCCGTCGAGCTTAGTGAGCACCACTCCGTCAAAATTCAAGACATCGTGAAAGGTTTTGGCAGTATTTACTGCATCTTGCCCTGTCATGGCATCAACCACAAAGAGGGTTTCGTCTGGGGTGATGGCTTTATGGATATCAGAGATTTCATTCATCAAGACCTCATCCACGGCTAAACGCCCGGCGGTATCGACAATGACTAAGTCACAGTTTTGTTTCTTGGCTTCGGCAATTCCAGCCAATGCAATCTTTACAGGATTCTTTTCTTCGCGATCCTCATAAACAGGCACCCCTACTTGTTCTGCAACAATCCCTAGCTGATCTATGGCAGCAGGACGGTAAACATCACAGGCAACCAATAATGGTTTTCTACTTTTCTTTGTCTTTAAATGCAGGGCTAGTTTTCCCGTCAAAGTTGTTTTACCAGATCCTTGTAAACCCGACATTAAAATGACAGAAGGCTTTGAAGCGAGGTTTACGCCTACTGCTTCACTCCCCATCAATTGCGTCAATTCGTCTTTAACGATTTTGACCATTAATTGTCCGGGGTTTAAAGAGGTCAATACGTCTTGACCTAAAGCTTTTTCTTTTACTTTATTGGTAAATTCTTTGGCAATTTTAAAATTGACATCGGCATCGAGTAAAGCGCGACGTACCTCTTTGAGGGTTTCGGCCACGTTGATTTCTGTAATCTTACCGTGTCCTTTTAGGACTTGAAAGGCTTTATCTAATTTGGAACTTAAACTATCAAACATAGGATTGCATTAAACCACAAAGGTACTTTATTTTGAGGGAATATTAGAAGGGTTTTGAGGGGAGGCAGTGGGTTTTTCTTCACTTAATTTCAACCAGCCCATCACCACAGTATGCGGAAAGGTAATCGCGGCTAAAAAGGAAAAGAACAAGGGCAAGAATGCGACGGACTGCACATCAAAAAAGAAATACACCCCAGCGAGACCGATTAAAGAAATGATCCAATAGGGCGCAGAAGACTTGAGGTATTTCCAATTCCTTTGGGGATCCTTAGGATATAAGAAAGTTAATTGATCCTGCATAGAAGGGAGGCTATGCCAAATCACAAAATAGACGCCAAAACCTAACACAAGAGAAACCCTAGAAAAGAAAAAACCTAAAAACGCCAAAAGGACTATTTCAAAAAACAACCAGCCTCTAAGGTTTGGAGAAAATAAACCACTTAGCACAAAAAGCCCTAAACCAATAAAAAAGAAAGTTTCGGTCATTTGCTTAGATACAAATTGACCGCTTATAAGATAAATGACTTGATGCACCTGATCCCATTGCAAGGTAAAGAGCAAGCCAAAAAGCGCAACACCATAACCCACATAGATCAACACCTTTAAAAAGGAAGATAATTCTACCTCCAACTTACTTTCTAGGTGCTGTTCTCCAAAATGAAAGGCACTAAAGCCCACAAAAAAGAGTAAACCAAAACTAGGCAGCAGATAAAAAAGGGCAATTCCTGCAACAACCACTCCTATATATATAAGGAGGGTAGTGAAAAAAAAGTTTTTTGATTTTTTTTCGGTTTTTTTTTGAATGAGTTGGAGGTCATTTGCACCGTGAATAATCCCTAAACTAAAAATCATAAAGAAGGCGATAAGCGCCTGAATCCAAACGTTTAACCATATCCCCAAAAGTATAAACGCAAGGGTAATGCAAATATGAAATTGGTATTTTTTTAGTCCTGAAATCACGAATAATTAAGATTAGATGATAAAATTTTACAGATATATATAGTGAGTAAGTTTAATTTTTTTTAAATTTACCTAAACAAAAACAAATAATTAATTCTATTATGGAAAAATTTTTAAGTTTATTCGCTGCGGTTCCAGCAATGGCCACAGACGATTACGTAGGGTTCACCTTCTTTGTAGGTTGTATGGCGATGATGGCAGCATCAGCGTTTTTCTTCCTTTCTATGAGTTCATTTGACAACAAGTGGAAAACGTCTATCCTGGTTTCAGGTTTGATTACGTTTATCGCGGCTGTACACTATTGGTACATGCGTGACTACTGGGCGTCAAACGCAACTTCACCAACTTTCTTCCGCTATGTGGACTGGATTTTAACAGTGCCATTAATGTGTGTTGAATTTTATTTAATTCTTAAAGCTGCCGGTGCAACAAAAAAATTGATGTGGCGTATGATTGGTCTTTCAGTTATTATGTTGGTTACTGGTTATTTAGGAGAAGCTGTTTACACTTCAGGAGCTCAACCAGCTATCTGGGGATTAGCTTCAGGTCTTGCTTATTTTGCAATCGTTTATGACATCTACATGGGTGAAGCTAAGAAATTAGCTGTAGCTGCAGGTGGTGCCGTAGAACAAGCACACAACACACTTGTAAAGTTTGTTGTAATTGGATGGGCAATTTATCCTATTGGTTATATGGCAGGTACTGCTGGATGGTATGGTGAAGCCGGACAAATTTTCGGTATGAACTTAAGCCTTGATGTTATCTATAACATCGGTGATGCTATCAACAAAATTGGATTTGGTTTAGTAGTATACAACTTAGCTGTACAGTCTAAGTAAACCACTCCCCCAAGTATGGGAAAAAATACTTATGAAAAAGAAATAAAAACCGCTCGATGAGCGGTTTTTATTTGGCTTACATTCTACTAGGAAGCTGTATTCCTAAGAGCGACATACTTTGCTGTAAGATCAATGACACTTCTTTTGATAGCGTTATTCTAAAGTCGCGTTGGCCCGCATCTTCTTCGCCTAATATGCTAATATTTTGATAGAAAGAATTAAATAGTTTTACTAGATCATAACTGTAATTCGCAATTAAGGCAGGACTGTATTGCGCAGCAGCTTGTTGCACTACCGCTGGGTAATCTAATAAATGCTTGATGATTTCTTTCTCACGCTCATCTATATTCGCTACAGCAGCTTGAGCGCTTGCCTCTGGGGCTTTACGCAAGATCGATTGAATACGCGCATAGGTATATTGGATAAAAGGCCCAGTATTTCCTGCAAAGTCCACAGAACTTTCTGGGTCGAATAAAATTCGCTTCTTTGGATCTACTTTTAAGATGAAATACTTTAGGGCACCCAGACCAATGGTGTGATACAATTCATCTTTGTCTTCTTGTAACATGCCTTCTAATTTCCCTAACTCCTCTGCGATTTTAGCGGCTGTCCCACTCATTTCGCGCATCAAATCGTCTGCATCAACAACAGTCCCCTCACGGCTTTTCATTTTTCCATGAGGCAGATCTACCATCCCATAGCTTAAGTGATAAAGGGAATCTGCCCAGCTAAAGCCTAATTTTTGCAAAATCAAAAACAACACTTTAAAGTGATAGTCTTGTTCATTCCCTACGGTATAAACCATCCCACTCATGGTAGGATTATCTTTAAAACGCTGTAAGGCCGTACCTAAATCTTGGGTCATATACACTGCTGTCCCGTCTGAACGCAGTAATAGCTTCTCGTCTAGGCCGTCTTCTGTGAGGTCAATCCAAACAGAACCATCTTCTTTTTTAAATAAGATATTTTTGGCTAAGCCTTCTTCAATCAAGGTTTTTCCTAAAAGGTAGGTGTCACTTTCATAATAGAGCGAATCAAAAGAAACGCCTAAGTTTTTATAGGTTACATCAAAACCTTTATAGACCCAGCCATTCATGGTTTTCCACAAATCAACCACTTCAGGGGTTCCAGCTTCCCAATCGCGCAACATCTTTTGTGCCGCGACAAATAGAGGCGCCTCGAATTTTGCTTCGTCTTCTGATTTACCTTTGGCAACCAGGGTTGCCATCTCCTTTTTATATTCTTGATCAAAACGCACATAGTAATTCCCTACTAGCTTATCGCCTTTTAAACCAGTGCTTTCTGGGGTAGCGCCATCGCCATATTTTTGCCAAGCTACCATGGATTTGCAAATATGAATCCCACGGTCATTAATGATTTGCGTTTTTACCACCTGCTGTCCACTGGCCTCGAGAATTTGCGCAACAGCATAGCCCAAGAGATTGTTCCTAATATGCCCTAAGTGCAAGGGTTTGTTTGTATTTGGCGAAGAATATTCGACTAAGGCAACCCCTTTATCTTCTTGGAAAGAAACATGCCCGTATTGTGCTGTCTCCTTAATTTCTTTTAATTGACTGACATAAAAGCTGTCTTGAATCGAAAGATTTAAAAAACCTTTTACCACATTAAAGGCAGTAACATAATCAACTGTTTCGACTAAATACGCCCCTATCGCTTCGCCCAAAACAACTGGATTCGCTTTGATATGACGCAATAGCGAAAAGACCACTAAGGTGATATCACCCTCAAATTCTTTGCGGGTGTGTTGAAACTCAAATTGCTCAATTTCAACCTTATGGTTAGTCGCTAGATAATTCGATAAAACAGGGGATAGATGGTCAGATAATGCTTTCATGCGAGAATTTGGGCAAAGATACTTATTATAGAGAAAAAATCTTCTTTTGGGTTTATATACATTATCTTTAAAATAAAAATGCTGGTCAACATTTCTTATAATAAACCAAAGATTAAGCGTGCGATTGAAGAAGAAGTAGGGAAACCCTTTGGCTTAAGAGAGCGCTGGGCAATGGGCGGAATTGGCTCTGGAAAACTTTTCATCACAGAAACCTCTATCGATATTCACAACTTATTGGTGCTAGATCAAAACATCAATCAATGCAATGTCGAATTGCGCCCTAAGGGGATTATTGTCCATTTTAGAAGTCTTTTAGAAACCTATGGCTTAGTCATTCCCTATTACAAGCTCAAGATTTATAAAGGCAAAGCCGAAGAATACTCAATCTACAAAGATCACTCAAAAATTAAAGTCGCCGCAAAAAACAAAAGTACGCACGCTTTTTTTAGAAAAATAAGCGACCAAAAGATAAAAAATGCGCCCCCTACCATAGACGACCTATAAAATATAGACGCTATGAAAATATTAGTTACTGGAGCAAATGGCTATATCGGTATGCGCCTGCTCCCCTATTTGATTAATGCTGGGCATGAAGTGTATTGCACAGTGCGCGATCCAGAGCGCCTTTCTGTCACCCCGCAGTTAAAGGAAAAACTAAGGTTGATTACCCTTGATTTTTTGGCTTCGCCAAAAGAAAATCCGCTACCGCAAGACATTGACGTAGCTTACTATCTGATCCATTCTATGTCGTCTGATATTGGAGATTTTTCTCAAATGGAAGCAGATTGTGCCACTAACTTTTGTCGCTTCATTGAAGAGACAAACGCAAAACAGATCATTTACTTAAGCGGTATCGTCAATGACGATCAACTTTCAAGGCACCTTGCCTCGCGTAAAAATGTAGAGGACATATTAAAAAAATCCTCTGTTCCAGCAACCGTTCTAAGAGCGGGAATTATAGTAGGATCTGGAAGTGCTTCTTTTGAAATTATTCGTGACTTGTGCGAAAAACTTCCTTTGATGATTACCCCTAAATGGGTAAAAACAAAGTCGCAACCCATCGCGATTAGAAATGTGATGGAATACCTTAATGGCGTGCTTTTACACCCCGCTTGTCTCAATCAAAGTTTTGACATCGGCGGTCCAGATGTGCTAACCTATAAAGAAATGCTGCATCGCTATGCAAAAAATAGGGGTATTCGCAATTGGATCTTTAGTGTTCCAATCATGACGCCAAGGCTTTCTTCTTATTGGCTGCATTTTGTTACCTCAACTTCTTATCCACTTGCAGTAAATTTAGTCGACAGCATGAAAATGGAAGTCATTGCCAAAGACAACCGCCTGCAAGAAATACTCAAAATACAGCCCTATACGTATGATCAAGCCATACAAATGGCCTTTAAACGCATTGAGCAAAACTCTGTGATTAGTAGCTGGAAAGACTCTATGGTAAGTGGGCGACTCAATAAAGCATTAAATGGATACATTCAAGTGCCTCAATATGGTATCCTAAAAGACGCACAGCGACTAGATAATATCGACCCAGAAAAGACCTTTGCTGCCTTGTGGAAAATAGGGGGACAACAAGGTTGGTATTATGCTAACATATTATGGAAACTAAGAGGCTATTTAGATCAACTCTCTGGCGGAGTGGGACTGCGAAGAGGTCGAACCCATCCTGATAAAATTTACGCAGGAGATGCTTTGGATTTTTGGCGAGTTTTGCTCGCCGATAAAAAAGGGAAACGTCTGCTGCTATTCGCCGAGATGAAACTCCCCGGAGAAGCTTGGTTAGAATTCAGAATAGAAGGAAACACGGTATACCAGACGGCTACCTTTAGACCAAAGGGTTTGTGGGGGAGACTATACTGGTACAGTCTAGTCCCCTTCCACTATTTTATTTTTAAAGGAATGATTCGCAATCTAGCGAAAGGATAAGCGATTTATCGCTTAGAGATGTCTTTAAACGCTTTATCAACTTGCCCAGTATAAATCTGTCTTGGACGACCGATAGGCTCGTTATTTTTGCGCATTTCTCTCCATTGAGCAATCCAACCGGGTAAACGCCCTAAGGCAAACATTACCGTAAACATTTCTGTAGGAATACCTAAAGCGCGGTAAATGATTCCAGAATAGAAATCAACGTTAGGGTATAATTTGCGGTCCACAAAATAAGGATCGTTTAATGCTTCTTGTTCTAGGCCTTTTGCAATGTCTAGAATAGGGTCATTAATTCCTAATTCGTTTAATACTTCGTCGGCAGATTTTTTAATGATTCGCGCACGTGGATCAAAGTTCTTGTACACGCGGTGACCAAAGCCCATTAAACGGAAAGGATCGTTTTTGTCTTTGGCTTTAGCCATAAACTTCTTTGTATCCCCACCATCTTTGTCAATGGCTTCAAGCATTTCTAATACCGCCTGGTTAGCACCACCATGCAATGGTCCCCAAAGGGCAGAAATCCCTGCAGAAATCGAAGCAAATAGACCTGCGTGAGATGATCCTACAATACGTACCGTTGAAGTTGAACAGTTTTGCTCGTGATCTGCGTGTAGAATTAATAATTTATTTAAAGCACGATTGACGATGTCGTTTGAAGCATAAGCCTCAGTAGGACGACGGAACATCATTTGCGCGATATTATCGACATAACCTAAATCGCTGTTACTGTAGTTTAACGGCAATCCTTTTACCTTTCTATGGGTCCAGGCACATAAGACCGGGAACTTTGCCATGATGGTAACAATCGCCTCATACATATCTTGTTCAGAATCGATATCTACAGATTCTGGATTAAAGGCGGTTAATGCAGAGGTTAAAGATGCTAAAGCTCCCATAGGGTGAGCGCTTCGCGGAAAACTTTTCAAAATAAGTTTTAGGTCTTCATCTACTAAAGACTCTTTGTGAATATCGTTTTGGAATTTTGTCAATTGAGCTTCAGTAGGTAATTCACCAAAAATCAATAAATAAGCTACTTCAAGGAAATCTGCTCCATCGGCTAAATCTTCAATCGAATAGCCACGGTACTTTAATTCTCCCTTTTCCCCATCTAAGAAGGTTACTTCACTCTGACAAGAACCAGAATTTTTAAAGCCTGGATCTAAAGTAACTAAGCCTGTTTGAGCACGAAGGGTTTTGATATCAATCCCTGTTTCCTTTTCTGTTCCCTCAACTAAAGGGAATTCATAGGTTTTGTTGTCGTATATAAGCTGTACTTTTTTATCCATTGCGTTTAATTCTTTAGTTGTGCAAAAGTACTGAAAAATGCGCAATTTATGAAATGAAAAAAGGGGGAATACTCCCCCTTTAACAATTCAATAACGATCCGTTATTTTAGATTTTGAACGCGTTGCGTTGTGGAAAATAAGCTGTTTCAGCTAATTCTTCTTCTATGCGTAACAACTGATTGTATTTTGCCATACGATCACTACGTGAAGCAGAACCAGTCTTGATTTGACCAGTATTTAACGCCACCGCAAGATCTGCAATGGTGTTGTCTTCTGTCTCTCCAGAACGGTGAGACATTACTGCCGTATAACCAGCATTATGTGCCATATTCACCGCTGCGATGGTTTCTGTTAAACTACCTATCTGGTTTACTTTGATCAAAATAGAATTCGCGATTGACTCGTTAATTCCACGAGAAAGGCGCTCTACATTTGTTACAAATAAATCATCTCCTACTAGTTGAACTTTGTCTCCCACTTTATCGGTTAAAGATTTCCAACCATCCCAGTCGTTTTCGTCCATTCCATCTTCAATTGAGATGATTGGGTATTGAGCAGAAAGATCTGCAAGGTATTGAGCTTGCTCTTCAGAAGAACGTTTTACACCAGATTCTCCTTCGAATAGTGTGTAATCATAAACACCATCTTTGTAAAATTCTGCTGCAGCACAATCTAAAGCGATCATTACTTCTTCTCCTGCTTTATAGCCAGCGTTCCCAATGGCTTTGATAATGGTATCTAAAGCATCTTCTGTTCCGTCTAAGGTAGGTGCGAAACCTCCTTCATCTCCTACAGCAGTACTTAGACCACGGTCGTGTAATACTTTTTTAAGGTGGTGGAAAATTTCTGTCCCCATTTGCATGGCTTTAGAGAAAGTTTCTGCCGCTACTGGCATCACCATAAACTCTTGAAATGCAATAGGCGCATCTGAGTGAGAACCACCGTTGATGATGTTCATCATAGGTACAGGAAGCGTGTTAGCGCTTACTCCCCCTACATAACGGTATAATGGCATATTTAATTCGTTTGCTGCTGCTTTAGCCACGGCTAAAGAAACGCCAAGAATTGCGTTAGCTCCTAACTTTGATTTATTTGGCGTGCCATCTAAATCAATCATCATTTGGTCAATTGTATTTTGCTCAAAGACAGAAACCCCTACAATGTGTTGTGCAATGGTTTCATTGACATTGTTAACGGCTGTTAATACACCTTTTCCCATGAAATCTTTTCCACCGTCACGCAGCTCTACCGCTTCGTGTTCTCCGGTTGAAGCTCCAGAAGGAACCGCTGCTCTTCCTAGCACACCGTTTTCTGTGATTACATCAACTTCTACGGTAGGATTACCTCGAGAGTCTAAAATTTGTCTTGCATGTATGTTTAAAATAATGCTCATTTGGTTTAGTTTAATTAGGGTTTCTATTGTGTGATTAATTCTTTGAATTCTGCAAATAGATATTTTGCGTCGTTAGGACCGGGAGCAGCCTCTGGGTGATATTGTACAGAGAAACATTTTTTGGACTTCATTTTAAGTCCTGCAACTGTATTATCATTCAAATGGGTGTGAGAGATTTCCAGATCGCTGTGGGCCTCTGCTTCTTCTCTATTTACAGCAAAACCGTGGTTTTGCGAAGTGATTTCTCCTTTACCAGTGCTGTGGTTTAAAACGGGGTGGTTGATCCCTCTGTGACCGTTAAACATCTTAAAGGTCGATACTCCATTCGCAAGAGCGATAACTTGATGTCCAAGACAGATCCCAAATAAGGGAAGGTTTTTCTCGATAATTTCTTTGGCGACAGCCTGCGCACTATGTAAGGGTTCTGGATCCCCAGGACCATTTGACAAGAAATATCCATCTGGATTCCAAGCGGCTAGTGTGGCAAAGTCTGTGTCATATGGAAACACCTTTAAATAGACTCCTTGACTGGCAATATTTTTAAGAATACTTTGTTTGATCCCTAAGTCTAGTGCGGCTACTTTGATGGGTGCGTTTTCATCCCCATAGTAGTAAGGTTCTTTAGTTGAAACAGCTGAAGCGAGCTCTCTCCCTTCCATTGAAGGATAAGCTTTTAATTCCTCTTTTAGCTCATCTAAACGGTCAACCTCTGTGGTTAGTACCGCATTTTGCGCACCGTTTTCTCTAATATACTTTACTAATGCACGTGTATCCACATCTGAGATGGCAACTTTATTTTGATCGGCAAAAAAGTCGAAGAGATTTTTAGTTCCGCTGGGTCTAGTGTGTTCAAAACTGAAGTTTTTACAGATTAAACCCGCAATTT
>JBDNAJ010000053.1:0-3607 GCA_039768455.1 Candidatus Arcticimaribacter sp. | reverse complement strand
GAACTACGTCAGATTTTGATGGGAATTTTTCCATCGTTGTTGCACAAAATCAAAATTTAGAAATTTCTTATATCGGCTACGCTAGCCAAGTCATTCAATATACCGGTCAAGACAGCATCAGTGTTGTGCTTCAAGAAGACTTGAGTGAATTGGATGAAATTGTTGTGACGGGATATGGTTCTCGACGAAAAAGTGACCTTACCGGTTCTGTAGCCTCGATAAAGCCAGAAGAATTAACAGCATTCCCAGTTTTAGATGCAGCACAAGCCTTACAAGGACGTGCAGCTGGTGTAGTTGTTCAATCAAATAATGGTGGTGAACCAGGAGCACCTATTAGCATTAAAATTAGAGGGAATACTTCTATCAATGCAAGTAGTTCTCCATTAATTGTTGTGGACGGTTTTGTGGGTGCAAGTATGCCGCAACCAAATGACATTAAATCTTTAGAAGTACTGAAAGATGCTTCAGCTACAGCGATCTACGGTTCTAGAGGTGCCAATGGTGTTGTTTTAGTAACAACAAAAAAAGGTAAGTCAGGACAGCTTAATGTTGAGATAAACTCTACTTATGCAGTGCAAAACACAGCAAATAAATTAGATTTATTAGATGCTAAAGATTTTGCAACTTTTCAACAACAGGTCTTTAACAATGAAGCCCTAACTGCAGGTGTTGCAGCAGTGACTTATTCAGGTGGATCTGAGAATACTGACTGGCAAGATCAAATTTATCAGCAAGGTAGTACTCAAAATCATCAATTATCTTTTTCAGGAGGTTCTGAAAATGTTAATTTTTATGCTTCTGGTAATTACTTTAAACAAGATGGTATAGTTGTTAATTCTGGATTTGAAAGAGGAACATTTTTATCAAATTTAGATGCCCAAGTAACAGATAAATTAAAGCTAGGATTAAACCTTTTTGGAAGTAGAGGTCTCAAAAATGGAATACCTACACAATCAACAGGGAGTGTTACCGTGGGTAACGATGACGTGATTGCTTTGGCAATGCGATTTGCACCCGATATTGGGATTAGAAATTCAGATGGTAGTTTCACCGTTGATACCCGTGGAGATTTCCTAGACAATCCTTACGCAGTTGCTACTGAAAGAATCAATGAAACGGTTACTAATCGTTTTAGAGCAAATACTTATTTAAGTTACGACATTATTGATGGGCTTAACTTTAGAACGACTTTTGGTTTCAACTCAATTGGCGTTACTGATGGTCTTTTCTTGCCCTCAACATTGACTGTTACGGCTGGTCAAAAAGGAGGAGAGGCTACGATTGAGAGCACCAATAGAACTACATTACTAAGTGAAAATTACCTTACCTATTCAAAAGAAATTGAAAATGGTCTACTTACCTTACTTGCAGGGTATTCTTATCAAAAAAGTAGAAGTGAATATTTTGGAGCTGGAGCTCAAGGATTTCCATCAAATAGCGTCGGGTATAATAATTTAGGCGCTGGTGCTGTTACCCTCCAATCTGCTTCAACTTTTACTGAGTCAGAAATTCAATCTCAATTTGGTAGAGCGAATTTCGACTATGATGATAAGTATTTATTAACTGCAACAGTTAGAAGAGACGGTGCTTCTAATTTCTCTAAAAATGAGAAATATGCCATTTTCCCATCAGCTGCCTTTGGTTGGAAATTGTCAAACGAAGACTTTTTAAGTGGAAACGAAACGATTTCTAATTTAAAACTTAGAGCTAGTTGGGGACAAACGGGTAACCAAGCGATTAGCGCATATCAATCATTAGCTCGTTTAAGAGCCATCTATTCTTCAGTTAACGGACAACAGGTAAATGCGGTGACGCCAGATCAGCCTTCTAACCCAGATTTAAAATGGGAAACATCTATCCAAACTAATATTGGTTTAGATTTCGGTTTCTTTAACAATAGAATTTCTGGTTCTATTGATTACTATGCGATCAACACAGAAGATCTTATCATGGGGAACACTGGATTACCTAACTACTTTGGATTCTTGAACGATCAGATTCTTGCCAATGTTGGTGAGATTAGCAATAAAGGATTTGAAGTTTCTTTAAATGCAAAAATCATCACCAAGGATGACTTTAGTTGGAATGCAGACTTGAACTGGTCTAAAAACACAAATGAAGTAGTGAGCTTAATTAATGGTGCTGATTGGTTTGAAAGTGCTGCGCCAAGTTACTTCAGTGTAGGTGATACGTATGTATTGAGAGAAGGTGAAGCCGTTGGACTTTTCTGGGGGTATGACTATGTCGGCATCCATACAGGAGGTGTTCTTCCATCTGGTACAGTTGGTGCTTCAGCAAATACCATAGCTGGGGATCCACTGTTTAGAGATATCGACGGAAACGGTTCTAGAGGAGCTGGTGATCAAACGATTATTGGAGATCCTAACCCTGATTATACCTTTGGTGTTACAAACAACCTGACCTATAAAAACTGGGATTTAAACATCTTTGTTCAAGGATCACAAGGTGGTGAGATTTTCAACATGACCAACGTACAGTTGTTTAACGGTGATTCGAACACTACTTATGCATATTTCAATGCTGCTCAAAATGGAACCGCACCACGTGCTGGAAATAACTCGGATAGAGAAATTTCATCTCGTTTTGTTGAAGATGGAAGCTACATCAGATTAAAGAACCTTGCTTTAGGTTACAATCTAGATACAGCTGATGTCGAAAGATTAGGTCTTAAGAATATGAGAATTACACTAAGTGCTCAAAACTTATTAACGATTACTGATTATTCAGGATTAGATCCTGAAGTAAGCTACTTCGGTGGTTCAGGCGAAAATAATGCCAAAAGCAATACTGCGCAAGGATTTGATTTTGGAAACTATCCAACCCTACAATCTCTTAACCTCAGTGTGAGCGTTAAATTTTAATCAATAATTTTAAAACATATAAATATGAAATTATATAAATTTTCTTTTTTATTGATACTAGGTTTATCAATAATTGGGTGCTCAGATCTAGAGGAAAGTCCTCAAGGTTTATTAGCTCCTGAGAGTTTCTTCTCTTCAACAGACGATATTCAGACGGCGATCAATGCAACCTATGCACACGCGCTTAATGAACAATTTTGGGGAAGAAAACTTTCCAATGCATTACACTTGCGTTCGGACATGGCAGCTTTTAGACCAACAGGTACTACTGCCCGAAGAGTTGAGATGGACACCCATACCATTACAGATAATAATGAAATGGTGTATGATCCTTGGAATAGAATTTATAGGGGTATTGCAGCTGCCAATGAGGCAATTGCTGGAGCAGCACTTGTCGATGCATCTGATGAAGAAAAGAATCCTGTTGTTGCACAAGCTTACTTCATGAGAGCATTTTATTACTTTCATTTGGTTCGATTGTTTGGAGAGGTTCCTTATTTGACAGTGCCAGTATCTGCTTCAACTGCAGAGGAGCAAGCAAGTATCAACAAATCTTCTGTAGCTGATGTTTATGCAGGTATTATCTCTGATCTTGAATTCGCTGAAACACACTTGCCCAATACGCAACCAGCAAGATCTCTACCTTCTAAAGGTTCAGCAAAGTCCTATTTAGCCTTGGTGTATTTAACAAGAGCAGGAACTAGCGGATCTGCTGATTTCCAACT
>JBDNAJ010000052.1:0-10967 GCA_039768455.1 Candidatus Arcticimaribacter sp. | reverse complement strand
TGATTATCAGGTTGATAAATATGCATGGGTTCAACGAATTAAAGAAGCAATGGAGCAAAGAATCTCTGATCAGATCTCTGGTAAATCAAACGCAATTTTAGGTTCAATTGGAGGTGATGCCCAAAATAAAGTTAGTGCTCAATCTAACGAGAAACTCTCTGCAAATGATATGGCAAAAATTTTATTTCAAGGGGGTGATAAGAATTCTAATAAGAATAATGTCTCGCCTAAATCGGCGAATGAACTTGCAAGCAGTCTATTTAAATCACAAGGCACAAAAAAACATGAAGACAAAAGAGAAAATAAAAAAGCTCCAAAAAACCTGATTGAAGAGAGAACTACGCCAGGAAAAAAACTCGAAATCATTGATATGAATGTCGATAACTTTGAGGAAGGTGCAAAAATCTTACTTTGTATTTTGCTGAATCATTTTACTAATGCAGAGTTTGATCCTGATCTACTTAAGCCCGACGATTTATTAGCTCAGCTTGGCCGTGGCACCACCTACTAATGCGATAGGTTGATGTCCTGCACGTTGAAAATGCATTAAAATCAAAATTTGGACTAAACTCCCTATATGTAAAGAATCTGCTGTGGGATCAAACCCAATATAAGCAGAAGTAGGCCCTAGATTTAAGTGATTTTCTGTCTCGGGCATGATGTCGTGTAACATGCCTCTCCATTCAAGTTCTTCGACGAACGTATTTCTCATAGTACTGTGCTAAAGCGCAAAGATAGATTTCTCCTTTAAATGGAAAAAGACAAACAGAAAAAACAGTACTTTTAGGCCATGATTTTAATCACTGGAGCAACAGGATTAGTGGGCGCACATCTTTGTCTTACTTTACTTAAAAAGAACCAAAACGTTGTAGCGCTTTACAGGAGAGAGAAAAAAAGAGCAGCGCTAAAAGAATTTTTTATCTCCCGTGATGAATCCGCTCTTTTTGAAAAAATTCAATGGAGAAAAGCAGATCTCTGTAATTTACCCGCTTTAACGAAGGCCTTTGATGGTATTAGCCAGGTTTATCACTGCGCCGCTTACATTTCAATGGCCTATTACAAAAGAGAGCAATTGCAAGAAGTTAACCAGCAAGGAACGGCTTATATTGCGAATCTGTGCATTGAAAATAAAATCAAAAAATTAGTCTATGTAAGTTCAATTGCAGCACTGGGAAGCCAAACAACTAGCGGTATCATCACAGAAGACACCCCATGGAATCCAACGGTAGAAAAAACACCTTATGCCTATTCAAAATATGGCGCTGAATTAGAAATTTGGCGTGCCTCGCAAGAAGGTGTAGCTGTCGCCATTGTCAATCCAGGTGTTATTTTGGGAGATAGCATGCCCAGAAATCCTATCGACCAATTGATCCATCGAATAGAAAAAGGGTTGTCGTTTTATCCCACCGGAAAAACAGGCTATGTCGCGGTAGAAGATGTCGTAGCAGTAATGGTACAACTAATGTCTTCTTCCATTGTAAACGAACGTTTTATCCTGGTGGCAGAAAACTGGTCTTACCAAAAGCTTACACAATATGTGGCCAAAAAGATGAACAAAAAAATACCCTCAAGAGTATTGCATCCTATCTATTTAAAAACCGCGTGGTTCTTTGAAAGTATCGCAAATGGATTTGGCTTGAGAAAAAAGTTTTTATCTAAAGCGCTGATAAAAAGTTTATCGGATCAAAATGAAATTGACGGGAGTAAAATCGAACAAAAGATTGATTTTTCTTACCGAAAAATCGAGCCCTACCTCGACTCAATTTTAAAAGTTCGCTTTTAATTCCCCTAGATTATCTCCTTTTAAAGGATCAAGGGTGTCTTTCCTTTTCAAAATAGCTAGACTATCTATTTCTTTTAATGTTTTTAGACTGTCTTTTTGTTTGACTATAGCAAGACTATCTTTTTGTTTCCTTGCCGCAATACTGTCTTTTTCTCTTTGCAAACGTTCATTTAATTCCTTTTGCTCTTTTTGGATTAAAAGACCGATACTGTCCTCCGCCCTTTCAATACGTTTGTAAATACGATTGTAAATCGCCGCCATTTTTTTTGGCGACTGAGCATAATAGGTTTGGTTTTGTTTTAAAACAGAATCTTCAATGTTGTATTTACGCAGTATATAATGATTATTCAACACCGCTTTTGAGGTTCCTCTTCCAAAACGATTATTAATGATCGATTTTAGCAAGGTAATATCATAAAGGATGTTCTCCATCGTGTCCTCTGGAATCAATATCTCAGGAGGTGGATTTGCCGTGTTGGCTTCACATGCGATCAGTAAAACAAAAAGAATCCAAACTTTTTTCATCGATTAAACGTTAGTTGCTGTGCAGCGGCTGTTTCAATAATTTCGCCTTGATCGTAGACTAATTGTCCATTGACCCAGGTTTTTTCAACACTAGCATCAAAAGTTGTACCCTCAAAAGGAGACCAAGCACATTGATACAACAAGTTATCTTTCGTTACCGTCGTCTTTTTCGCTAAATCAACTAAAACTAAATCTGCTTGAAAGCCCTCTTTTATATAACCGCGATTCGCCACTTGAAATAAAATAGCGGGGTTGTGACAAGCTTTTTGGACCAACTTTTCGATGCTTATTTTACCTTGACCAACTGCAGTAAGCAAGGCAAGTAAAGCGTGTTGTACTAATGGCCCACCAGAAGGTGCGCTAGTATAAGAGTTGCTTTTTTCTGCTAAAGTATGGGGTGCGTGATCGGTTGCTAAAACATCGATGCGATCGTCGTTAAGCGCTTCCCATAAAGCAGCGCGATCTTCGGTGTTTTTTACGGCAGGATTCCATTTGATATGAGTGCCTTTTTCTGCGTAATCATCTGCTGAAAACCACAAGTGATGCACACAAACTTCGGCGGTAATTTTCTTTTCGGCTAGGGGGATCGAATTGTCAAACAACTCGGTTTCTTTTGCCGTGGATAAATGAAAAACGTGTAAACGGGCTCCGGTTTCTTTTGCTAATGCAATCGCTTTTGAAGAGGAGAGATAGCAAGCCTCATGACTTCTAATAATAGGATGTTTTTCAATGGGAATATCCTCGCCATAGATTTCGATATGCTTTGCTAAGTTTGCTTTGATGGTCGGTTCGTCCTCACAATGAACAGAAATCACTAAATCTGTTGAAGAAAATATTTTGCGTAGCACTGCTTCATCATCTACTAACATATTTCCTGTGGAGGAACCCAAAAATAACTTTAAACCCGCCACCTTTGTTTTATCTAAACGAGCCACTTCTTCAAAGTTGTCGTTTGTACCCCCAAACATAAATGAGTAGTTCGCAAGAGAATCTTTGCCGGCAACTGCAAACTTATCTTCTAATGCTTCAATGGTGGTTGTTTGTGGGTTTGTATTCGGCATTTCAATAAAAGAAGTAATCCCGCCGGCTACTGCCGCTCTGGATTCTGTTCTAATACACGCTTTATGCGTTAGTCCTGGCTCGCGAAAGTGGACTTGGTCATCAATTAATCCCGGAAGTAAGTGCTTCCCTTGGGCCATCACAACTTCTTCTCCATCTACTTGAATTAAATTAGGGCTAATGGCCGTTATTTTTCCGTTTTCTACACGTACATCTAATGCTTCGGTTTTTCCTTCGTTTACGACAACTGCTCCTTTGATTAACATCTTTTTCATCTGCGTTTATAAATGGATTCAAATTTAAGATAAATTACTCCGTATATCGCTTCCCATATAATGGAACTATTCATTTTAGACACCCCTTTTTCTCGATTGACAAAAACAATGGGAATTTCTTTTATAGAACAACCTTTTTTCCAGAGTTTAAACTTCATTTCTATTTGAAAGGCATAGCCCACAAAAGAAAGGGCGTTGAGTTCTAATTTAGATAAAGCGCTCGCCTTGTAGCCCACAAAACCTGCGGTGGCATCTTTCACCGGCAAACCAGTAATAAGTCTAACGTAAATAGAGGCTCCCATGGATAGTAAAATCCGCATAATGGGCCAATTGACTACGTTCACCCCAGAGAGATAACGCGAGCCCACAATGACATCTACTTCATTTTCTAAGGCTTCAATCATTTGCGGTAAAGACCTTGCGGGATGGGATAAATCTGCATCCATCTCAAAAACGTACTGATAATCTCGCGCTAAAGCCCATTGAAAACCGTGGACATAGGCTTTGCCTAAACCCTCTTTTTCTCTGCGAACTTCTAGAAAAATTTGACTGGGGTAGCTTGCTTGAAAAGAAGCGATTTTATCGGCGGTACCATCTGGAGAAGAATCATCTACAAACAAAACATGAACGTCTGGAAGAACGCTAAAAATCTCCTTTAGTAAAGGCGAAATATTATCGACTTCGTTATAAGTCGGTATAATGATTAGTGTTTGCGACATAAGAGTGGTGTAAAAGTAAGAAAATTAACTGCATACCGATGTACGAAAGCCTTTTGGTTTAAGGAAGGAGTAAATTAATTTTGGTATTTTTACCCCATGGAAGAATGGGTATTAATTCCTTCGGGAAAGTCTGATTGGGTGACCTATGTTTTGATGGTTAACTTTTTGCTATTGGTGTTTTGCAAATGGCGCTATCAACAACAGTTTTTTTCTTTTATCCGCATCATTGACACCCCACTCTACTTTAGCAGTTATGGCGATAAACCTTTATATCAGCAGGGTTTTATTATACTATCGACACTTTTCTCTTTGATTAATGTCAGCCTTTTTACCTGCTTTTATCTTTCAGAGAATGCGATTGCAGCTTTAAATTTCAAGCTTTTTGTATTGGTTTTCCTGGGGATTAGTACAATTGTTGTTTTGCGGCAGTTCGCGCTCCTACTCCTGAGTTATTTTTTTGAACTACAACATTTCATTAACCAATATCAATTTAGGACAACCACCTACCTTTTTCGCTTGACTATTCTAATGTTTATAGGAGTTGTCCTTTACTACTATACATTTGACCTTTCTCCGCTATTTTTCAATGCATTCGTAATAATATGCAGTGTCTTATATATCTTATACCACTTAATGGTCGTAAAACAATTGTTTGCCACTGTTAATCAAGGTGGATTGTATTTTATTTTGTATCTTTGCACTCTCAAATTGAGTCCCTGGATTCTATTAATCAATGGATTAAAACTGACCCTATGAGTACTAAGAAAGTAAAGACAATACTGGTTTCGCAGCCAGAACCTAGCAGCGAAAACTCTCCCTACACTAGGCTTAAAGAAAAACACAATTTAACCATTGATTTTCGCCCTTTTATTCACGTTGAAGGAGTTGATTCAAAAGAGGTTAGACAACAAAAAATCGATTTCAAAGATTTTGATTCTGTTATTCTTACCAGTAGAAATTCTGTTGACCACTATTTTCGTTTAGCAGAAGAAATGCGATTCAAAGTGCCAGATAGCACAAAATATTTTTGTCAATCTGAAGCAGTAGCCTATTACCTTCAAAAATATGTTGTTTATCGCAAGCGTAAAATTTATGTAGGGGAAAGAAGCCTAACGGATCTTGAAGCCATGTTTAAAAAGTTTAAAGATGACCGTTTTCTTTTGCCTTCTTCAGATATTTTAAAGCCGGTTATTCCTAACTTTTTAGACAGTTTAGAAATCAACTGGAAGCGCGCACAAATGTATAAGACTGTAGTGAGTGACCTTTCTGATTTAAGGGATGTTTATTATGACGTTTTAGTTTTCTTTAGCCCTTCTGGAATTGAATCTTTATTCAAAAACTTTCCAGACTTTGAACAAAATGCCACGCGTATTGCAGTTTACGGAAACACTACCGTAAAAGCAGCCGACGAGGCAAATCTTCGCGTCGACATTAAAGCTCCTACAGAAGAAACTCCCTCAATGACCATGGCCATTGAGAAATACATCAAAGAGTTAGCTTAAGCTAGCATCATTTTTCCGAGTAACACGCTTAAATAAGCCCACGCTCCTAAAAGTAGTAACCCACCTATAGGTGTAATTGGTCCTAAAAAGCTGACACTTAACCCGTGAATGGCTTTAGTAGAGAGTAATAAAATACTTCCTGAAAACAAAAACACCCCTAAGACAAGTAAGAATGCGATGCGTTCTTTCTTTGCTTCTTCAACAAAGGGCAACACACTGAGAAACAATAAAGCTAGTCCGTGAAAAAGCATATAACGGATCGAAATCATATAGCTCTGTAAAGAATCTTGCGTGATTTTACCTTCTAGGGCATGACTGCCCAAAGCCCCTAGAGCCACCCCTAAAAACATAAACACACTCCCAAATAAGGCTGCAGTAAGTAATTTCATTAAATCTATTTTATACAAATATAAGGGAATAGATTACAGTATGAAAAATTAATAAAATCAACTAATTTTATATTTTTGCTATATATTATAAAGAATAAAATGAAAAATAACGAAATAATTCAAATAGACGGAATTGACAAAATCTTACTCAACGAATTGATGAAAGACGCCAGAGTATCGATCAACTTATTGTCAAAACAGGTGGGAATTTCTGGTGCTGCGGTTCATCAACGTTTAAAGAAGCTAGAGAAATCTGGATTAATTCAAGGTTCTCAAATCACCATCAACCCAAAAAGATTAGGCTACACCACCCTCGCTTTTGTTGGGATTTATCTCGACAAAGCCATGAGTAATCCTTCCGCGGTAGCGCAATTAAAAAAAATCAACGAGGTCTTAGAATGTCATTACACTACGGGTGACTGGAGTGTTTTAGTCAAAATTTTATGCAAAGACAACGAACATTTAATGAACCTCTTGAACAATCAAATTCAAAAGATAGAGGGCATTTCTAGAACCGAAACATTTATCTCTTTAGACCAACAAATCGCTCGACAAATCAAAGTTTAATCGCGACTGTTCCCCATCACACGCAACACAAAATACAATAGGGTTGCTAAGGAACCTAAAGCAGCGACGACATAAGTTCTTGCCGCCCATTTTAAGGCATCTTCTGCGCCGGCTAGTTCTTGCTGACTAACCATGTTCTTACGCTTTAGCCATGCAATTGCACGATTACTAGCATCGTATTCTACCGGTAGGGTAATAAAGCTAAATAAGGTTCCCATCCCAAATAGAACAACTCCTACCATGGCGATCGTTTGGCCAAAGGCGGTGCCTTGTGCCATAAAAAGTCCCCCAAAAATCATATACATAGAAAAGTTTGAGGCCACACTCACCATAGGAACTAAAGTAGAGCGCATTTGCAACCACTCATAGCGAATATTGTGTTGTACCGCGTGCCCACATTCATGTGCGGCAACAGCAGCAGCAGATGCATTGCGCTGGGAATATACCCCCTCACTCAAATTAACCGTCTTCGTTTTTGGGTTGTAATGATCGGTTAACATCCCAGGCGTTGAAACAACTTTTACATCGCGTATCCCGTGGTCAGTAAGCATTTGTTCAGCAATTTCTTTCCCAGAAAGACCATTGCGCAATGCTACCTTTGAATATTTTTTGAATTTTCGTTTAAGCGTACTGCTCACAATAGAGCTTACAATACCAAAAACAGCTAAAACTAGATAATATCCTATCATGAATTAAAATTTTATTTGTGCTTTACTTTAAAGTATATAATCATTATCAAAAGTGATGCCGTGATACAGTTAGCTAAAATCATTGGCCTACTTTCAATAAAAAAGCCATAAATCCCCCATAAGGAAACCCCGGTAAACATAATTAAATACATGGTTTGAGAGACCCCGTCAGCCGATTTTGTCTTCCATATTTTGTAGGCCTGCGGGACAAATGCCGCAGTTGTCAAAATGGCAGCCAGATAGCCTATCAACTCTACATACATTATCCTACAATATTGATGATTTTTCCTGGTACAACGATTACTTTTTTAGGTGTTCTCCCCTGTAATTGTTTTTGAGTTTGCTCATCTTCAAGGATGATTTGCTCAATCTCTTTTGGACTTAAGTCCAAAGATAGCTCACGTGTAAAGCGCATTTTTCCATTAAAAGAAACCGGATAGTTCTTCGTGCTTTCTACTAAATACTTTTCTTCAAAAACAGGGTAGGCTACTTGCGAAATAGACTCTTTATGTCCTAGAAGCGCCCATAACTCTTCGGTGATATGTGATGCAAATGGCGATAATAAAATCGCCAAAGGTTCTAAGACTGCCCTTTGGTTACATTTTTGTGCGGTGAGTTCATTGACACAGATCATAAATGCACTAATACAAGTGTTGAAAGAAAAATGCTCGATGTCTTCGGTAACCTTTTTAATCGTTTGGTGTAAACTCTTTAATGACTCTGCAGAAGGGGCATCATCACTCACATAAAAAGTTTCCTCATTATGAAACAAACGCCAAGTCTTTTTCAAAAAAGAATGCACGCCAGAGATTCCCGCAGTGTTCCATGGTTTAGCCTGTTCTATAGGACCTAAAAACATTTCGTACATGCGTAAAGTATCTGCGCCATAATCCTCACAAATTTGATCTGGATTGACCACATTGTATTTCGATTTTGACATCTTTTCTACCTCGCGACCTACTTTATACACGCCCTCTTCTAACACAAAAGTAGCCTCTGCAAACTGTGGCTGCCATTGCTTTACCGCTTCACAATCCAACTCATCTGATAGATTAACCAAAGCAATATCCACACGAATCGGTTCTACTTCCTGCCCTTCAATTAAACCTTTAGAAAGATACTCTTGTGTTCCTTTCTTTCTGTACATAAAAGCTGAAGAGCCTAGAATCATTCCTTGATTGATCAACTTTTTTGCGTATTCCTCTACTGGGAGATGACCCAAATCAAACAAGAATTTTTGCCAAAAACGAGAATACAATAAATGTCCCGTGGCATGTTCACTTCCTCCTAAGTAAAGGTCCACGTCTTGCCAATAATTTGCTGCTTCTTTTGACACAAAAGCCGTGTCATTTTGCGCGTCCATATAGCGATAAAAATACCATGAACTTCCCGCCCATCCTGGCATGGTATTCATTTCTAAAGCAAAGATGGTTTTGTCATCGATAAGATCGTTTGCCACCACCTTTTCACTGTTTGTATCCCATGCCCAGTGAGTCGCATTCCCTAATGGCGGAGCGCCATCTGCGGTAGGCAAGTAATTTTCTACCTTAGGAAGAACTAGGGGTAAATGATCTTGAGACAAAGGGACCGGTAAGCCATTTTTATAATACACAGGAATAGGCTCTCCCCAATAACGTTGACGACTAAATATCGCATCGCGTAAACGGTAATTTATGGTTCCTTCTCCAGCTCCTGTTGCTTCTAGATGAGCGATAATCGCCTTCATTGCGGCTTTGTATTCCAGACCGTTTAAAAAGTCAGAGTCTTGTAATTTCACGCCTCCACTTTTATCGGCATAGGCGGTTTCAGAAATATCAGTATCGGCAAAAATATTCTTAATGGGAATCTCAAAATGCTTCGCAAAATCATAGTCCCTTTGGTCCCCACAAGGGACCGCCATAACCGCACCTGTTCCATAGCCGGCTAAAACATAATCTCCTATCCAGATTGGAACCCGTTCTTGGGTAAGTGGATGCAATGCATAGGCCCCAGTAAACACCCCACTAATGGTTTTAACATCTGCCATGCGATCGCGTTCAGAACGCTGTGCAGATTTTTCGATATAAGCCTCAACTGCTTCTTTTTGCTCAGCAGTGGTGATGGTTTTAACCAATTCTAATTCTGGTGCAAGGGTCATAAAAGTCACCCCGTATAAGGTATCGGGTCTAGTGGTAAAAACCTCTAATTGTGCGTCGTGGTTTTCTACTTGAAAACGCACCTTTGCCCCAACAGATTTCCCAATCCAGTTGCGCTGCATCTCTTTTAGAGAATCTGGCCAGTCAACTGTATCTAAACCTTGAAGTAAACGCTCTGCATAAGCCCCGATACGCATACTCCATTGTTTCATTTTCTTTTTTGTTACTGCAAAACCACCCCTTTCTGAAACTCCGTTGATGATTTCATCATTGGCTAAAACAGTGCCTAATTCTGCACACCAGTTTACCTCTGTTTCAGAAATATAAGTCAAGCGATAATCCAAGAGAATGGCCTGCTTTTCTTCTTCAGAGAAAGCGTTCCATTGTTCTGCTGTAAACTTTGGCGAAGCTTCATCACATTCAACCTGCACTGAAGCATTTCCCTCTTTTTCAAAAACTGCAATTAAGCCTGAAATGGGTTTAGCCTTATCTTCTTTTTTGTCGTAATAGGAATCAAATAATTGCAAGAAAATCCACTGTGTCCACCGATAAAAATCGGGGTTAGACGTTCTCACTTCCCTACTCCAATCAAACGAAAACCCGATGCGATCTAATTGCTCTCTGTAGCGATTAATATTGGTTTTAGTGGTTAATTCTGGGTGTTGCCCTGTTTGAATCGCATACTGTTCTGCAGGCAAGCCAAAGGAATCATAGCCCTGTGGATGCAGTACATTAAATCCTTTATGGCGCTTGTATCGCGCATAGATATCACTGGCGATATACCCTAATGGATGCCCAACATGCAATCCTGCCCCAGAGGGATAAGGAAACATGTCTAACACATAATACTTAGGCTTATCAGAATTATTTTGAGCTTGAAAAGTCTTTTTTTCTGCCCAATAAGCTTGCCACTTTTTTTCGATTTCTAGGAAGTTGTACCCCACAATAATTTAATTTATTAACCCCACAAAAGTAGCGTTAATGCAGGAAAGGAAAAAGTTTATCCTAGGCTAGAATAAAATTTGATCCTTGTTTTGTAATTTTACCTTCAAACCCATCCATAGATTTGATGAATTCTAAAGATAATTACCAAAAAAGACGTTTGATTTCCTCCTACTTTTCAGTGGTTGTAAGCATTAGTTTAGTCTTGTTTCTTGTCGGGGTTTTAGGGCTGTTATTACTCAATTCAAAAAAGGTAGCAGACCACTTTAAAGAGCAAATTGCTTTTACCATCTACATTAACGATAGTGCAAAACCCATTGAAGTCAAGCAATTGCAAAAAAGTTTAAGTCTTCGAAAGGAAACCAAAACCGCTCATTTTGTC
>JBDNAJ010000051.1:0-8920 GCA_039768455.1 Candidatus Arcticimaribacter sp. | reverse complement strand
GGTCGTTAAACTATTTTTAAACACCTGTTCAAAGGCTAAAAATTTTAGTACACTTAAATTCACCGAAGGGTGAAACCTCAACCCTCCTTTGTAAGGACCAATGGCAGAGTTCATTTGAACACGATAGCCGCGATTGACACGAATCTCTTCGTTATCATCAATCCATGCCACACGAAAAGAAACCACGCGTTCTGGTTCTACCATGCGCATTAGAATGTTTTGTCCATAATAGATATCGTGTTGAACGATATAAGGGATTACATTTTCTGCAACTTCGGTAACGGCCTGCATGAATTCTGGCTCGTTTTGGTTGCGTTCACCTACTTCATTTAAAAAAGCTTGAATGATTTTTTCCATGGGGGAAGTATTTTAAGTTAAACCAAGTTAGTTTTTTTATCCAAATAATTGAGCAACCACGGCTTCAATTTTATCGCGCATAATGATTTGAATTCCCGTTTTTGGAAGAGTTTTTTGTTTGAAGTTTGCAGTGATAATGGTTTCAAAACCTAGTTTTTCTGCTTCTCGAATGCGTTGATCAAGTTTAGGTACTGGACGCAGCTCACCTGAAAGGCCAATCTCTGCTGCATAGCAAGTGTTTTTTGGTAAGGCGATATCGTGATGACTGGATAAGATGGCCGCTACAACTGCCAAATCTAGGGCAGGGTCTTCGCTGCTAATTCCTCCTGTTATATTTAAAAATACATCTTTTGCGCCAAGCTGAAAACCGGCTCGTTTTTCTAAAACAGCTAAAAGCATATTTAAACGTTTGGCGTTAAAACCCGTTGTACTGCGTTGTGGGGTGCCATAAACCGCGGTACTAACTAAGGCCTGTACTTCAAGCATCAAGGGGCGCATCCCCTCCATGGTACTGGCAATCGCATGACCGCTCATTTGCGAAGGGTTTTGAGACAATAACAATTCACTGGGGTTGTTGACTCCTCTTAAACCAGTGGATTGCATTTCATAAATCCCGATTTCTGCGGTAGAACCAAAGCGGTTTTTTTGGGCTCTTAGAATGCGGTAAATATGATTTCGGTCTCCTTCAAAATGCAAGACAGTATCCACCATGTGTTCCATGACCTTTGGTCCTGCGATATTACCATCTTTCGTGATGTGACCTACAAGAATTACTGGGGTGTGGGTTTTTTTAGCAAACTGAATCAATTCTGCTGTGCACTCTTTTATTTGAGAGACACTGCCGGGGCTGCTGTCAATGTATTGTGTTTGTAAGGTTTGTATCGAATCAATGATGACAACATCTGGGACTAATTCATTGATTTGCTGGAAAATTTTTTGGGTTTGTGTTTCACTTAAAACATAACAGTGGTCGTTTTTTGCACTAATGCGATCTGCCCTAAGTTTAATTTGTCGCTGGCTTTCTTCCCCAGAAACATAGAGGATTTTAAGGGGCATTTGCAGGGAAATCTGCAAGAGTAAAGTAGATTTTCCAATTCCTGGCTCTCCTCCTAAAAGGGTGACCGAACCGGGGACTAAACCGCCTCCTAGCACCCTGTTGAGTTCTTGGTCTGGGCAATGCAGTCGAGCTTCTTCATTGGTCGATATTTCTGCAATGGGAATAGGTTGAGCGGCGGACGCTTTTGCCTTGTCTGGAGCACTCCAACCTTTGGCCGCAGGCCTCTCTATCACCTCTTCAACTAAGGTATTCCATTCTTTACAGCTATTGCATTGTCCTTGCCACTGGGCGTGTTTTGTGCCGCATTTTTGGCAAAAAAAGGCTTTTTTTACTTTACTCATGGGTTAAAATTAAGAAAAGGCTTTTCGCCCTTCAAAGAAAACAGGGCTTACTTTTTTCTATTGACTAAAGGAAGTAGGAAAAAGGAAAGGCTTCCAAAAAGAATCACCATCACTGTTTGCGCGGTCCACATAATCCAACCAAAGGCCAAACTTGACTCTTTTGAAATCCCATAGCTGATAAGTACTAAGGATACAGAGAAGGGGTAAATCCCAATTCCGCCATTTGTGGCAGAGATAGTCAAGGCGCCTACAATAAAGCCAATAAGTAGTGGCTCGAATCCTAGATCTTGCGTTTCTGGAAGCGAAAACTTGATGATGTAAAACATGGCGATATACATTCCCCAGATAAAAAGAGTGTGAAATAGATAGGCCCACTTTTTTTCCATTTTGATGATGGTGAGAAAACCTTCGGCTAGACCGTTAAGGAGGCCATTGATTTTTTGCGCTAATGGATGTTTTGACTTTTTAATTTGTATCACTAAAAAGTATAGCCCAAGAGCAAACAAGAGCAGGCCACCGATAAGGTTATATGGATTTATGGCTTTTTCTTCTAAAAGAGAATAGATTAAATCTGACTCAAGGGTCAAGGCTAAGCCTATGGTTAATAATAACATGAGTAAGTCAATGGTGCGTTCTGCTATAATGGTGCCAAAACTTTTTTCGAAAGGAATGTCTTCATAAGTCTGTAAAACCGTTGCACGAAAAAACTCTCCAGAACGCGGGACACCCAGATTAGCGATATAAGTGATAAAGATCGCTAAAATATTATTGATCAAACGGGGGTGATAGCCCATGGGATTAAGCATAAAGTTCCAACGATAAGCCCTAGAAAAATGGCTGAGTAGCCCTAAAACTAAAGACAAGAAAATATAGCCATAATGAGCGTCTTTGATCGAATTATAGATGGTTAGACGGTCCTCTTCGGTCGTGTTATTAATGGAAAGATAGATAAACAAAACACCTATCAACAAGGGGATAAGGGTTTTAATAACTTTACGAGGAGTAGATTTTTCCAAAACTATTTTAGCAGATTTGTCGCTTCGTTTGGGAAAACCAGCTGAGGTTGAATCTTTTTAGCTTCTTCTATTTCAAGGCTACAATAACTAATGATAATGATCACGTCGCCTTTTTGAACTTTTCTAGCAGCAGGACCATTCAAAGTAATTTCGCCGGTATTTCGACCACCTTCAATGACATAGGTTTCTAATCGTTCTCCATTATTGATGTTGACGATTTGCACCTTCTCTCCCGCAATTAGGTTTGCAGCATCCATTAAATCTTTGTCAATGGTGATGCTTCCAATATAGTTTAAATCGGCACCTGTAACAGTAACTCTATGGATTTTAGATTTTAATACTTCTATTCGCATGGCGCAAAGATATTAAAAATTGACGTTGTCAATCAACCTGATATCGCCCAATTTCACTGCAATAAAAGCCCGCATTTTTTGATCTTCTCTAATTGCAGAAGCAGGTTGTAAAGAATTCGCATTTGCAATGCAAAAATAGTCGAGTTCAAAGGCAGCATTTTTTTGAAAAAAATCTTCTACCCATTGCTTTATCTCTGGAATATCCTTTTGTCCTTTCCACGCCTTAACTTGTTGTAAAGCCTTGTATATCAATGGCGCTAAGTCTCTGTGCTCTCTTGAAAGCCGTGTGTTTCTAGAGCTCATGGCTAAGCCATCTTTTTCACGCACTATGGGACAATCAACAATGGTGATGGGGAGTTTTTTTTGCGCGACAAGCGCATGAATAATAGACAATTGTTGGTAATCTTTTTCCCCAAAATAGGCCCGATTAGGCATAAAACCCGAAAGTAATTTAAACACAATGGTGGCCACACCTTGAAAATGACCTTCTCTTGCGGCTCCTTCCATCGTTGTTTCTAGTAAACCAAAATTATAGGGTTCTGTTTCTGTTTTTTCTGGGTAAAGATCTTTTACTTCTGGTGCATAAACATAGACCTTGTCTTCAAAAACCGAGAGTTTTTGTAAATCCTCAGAAAGGGTTTTGGGATAAGCGTTTAAATCGTTAGCATCGTCAAATTGAGTGGGGTTAACAAAAATAGATACAATGACATAATCATTTTCCTTTATGGCTTGCTCTACAAGGGCTAAATGTCCAGCATGTAAGGCTCCCATAGTGGGGACAAGTCCAATATTGGCATCTTTTTGAAAGTCAAGATGTTCTTTTAATAGTTGTTGTTCTTTGAAAACCGTCATTTAGGAAAAGATTAACAGGCTAAAAGTACTGTTTTTTCTAATGGTAGGAAGATTTTTTGTAATTTTGCTAAACTTTCGCCGTAATAGGTAAAATCGTTCTTATGCAAAATAAAAAAGTACTTATAATTTCTTCGGAGGTTATCCCCTATCTTCCTCAAACTGAACGTTCCATTAATTCGTTTAAAATACCTAAATCAATTAATGATGCAGGAGGACAAACTAGGATCTTTATGCCTCGTTATGGAATCATCAATGAACGTCGCCACCAATTACACGAAGTGATTCGCCTTTCTGGAATGAATCTAGTGATTAATGACATGGATATGCCCTTGATTATTAAAGTGGCTTCTATCCCAAAAGAGCGCATGCAAGTGTACTTTATCGATAATGAAGAATACTTTAAACGCAAAGAGATTTTACACGATAAAGATGGTGCGCTATTCCCTGATAATGATGAGCGCATGATCTTTTTTACAAAAGGGGTTATTGAAACCGTTAAAAAATTAAATTGGTCTCCAGATATTATTCATCTACATGGGTGGTTTACTTCACTTTTTCCTTTGTACATGAAAACCTATTTTTCACAGGATCCAATTTTTGAAAACAGCAAAATAGTAAGCTCTATCTATCCAGACGATTTAGGAGGTGAATTAAACCCAGCGCTAAAAGATAAAATCTCTTTTGATCAAATCGATGCAGATCTATCTAGCATTGCTACGCCAGATTATGAACAACTAACACATTTAGCCGTTGCGCATTCTGATGGGCTAATTCTTGCAGGAGATGATATCCCTTCAAGTGTTGCTCAAGCAATTGAGGCAAGTAATAAGCCTGTTATGTCATTTGCAGACAGTCAAGAAGAAGACGCCTATGTTAATTTCTTTAACACGAATTTCCTTTAAATTGCCCATGACAATCGTAAAACAGTTATTCCGTTTAGGGGCTCTTTCCCTTTTGGTTTCCGCTTGTAATCAGGAATACAACTCTGTAGGAGTAGATCTTATCGCGACAGATCAGTTTGATACAGAAACCCAGGAGTTTCCTGTTTTTCTTAGCGTAAGTAATCTTGAAGATGTTCAATCTGATCAATTAGGCGTATTCCACTTTGGAACATATAATTTTCCTAATCTAGGCAGAAAAAGTGCGAATATCACTACCCAATTTGGGAACGTGAACGATCCTCGTTTTGGTATTTATACCCAAGAACAAGAAGAGACCGGAGATGCAGATAATGTCAATGTCATCAATGAAAACGAAAGAGTTAGCTCGGTTTTTCTAGAGATTCCTTTTTTAGTGAACCAAAATGATAGTGATGCAGATGGGGTAATTGATGCTTTAGACATTGACCCAGATGATAATCAAAGTGATACCGATGGTGACGGAGTGGTTGATTTATTAGAATCTCAAGAGGGAACAAATCCCTTTGATGCAGATTCTGATGGCGATGGAATCACAGATGATCTAGACACCGATAATAGTGGCTATGATGCTGAAGACAATTTTTATGAAATAGATTCAATCTTCGGGAACCGCAATTCAAACTTTAATTTAAAAGTAACTGAATTAACTTATCATTTTAATGCCTTAGACCCTAACAATAATTTTGAAACACCTACAGACTATTTTTCTGGAAGAGACTTTTATGAAGAAGGGCATGTTGGAAGAAGTTTATACGATGGCTCTTTTGAATTAGACTTTGATGAGGTTACTTTTAACTTTACAGAAGACGATCCTGAAACTACAGACGTCGACGAGACGACCCAGGTTGAAACTAGACTTACACCGCGTCTTCGTATTCCATTAGATACTGCTTATTTTCAAGAAAAAATACTAGATGCAGAAGGCAGTGATGCCCTTTCAAGCGAGAGCAATTTCAAAAATCACATTAAAGGAATTAATATTAGAATGGAAAATCCTGCAGAGGATCTCTATATGTTACTCAACCTTTCTGGAGCAACAATTCGTTTAAATTATGAATATGATGCCAATGAGGACCAAGACACAGAAGACACTTCTGACGATGTGATTGAAACAATCTCTCAAACTTACATTATTACAGCTGGTGGTATTCAAATCAATCACCTAGCAAACGACGAGCAAGTTGCCCTTAACACAAACCCTCAAGAGCGTATAATGCTTAATGGAGGGCTGGGAAACATAGGACAAATAAATTTGTTTGATCAAGATGATAGCACAACAAATCTAGCCGATTTTAGATCTCCAAATATCTTGATTAATGAAGCTAATCTCGTTTTTTATGTCGATCCAACCATTACAGAAAATTGGTCAGAAGGAGATTTAATTGCAGATCGTTTATACCTCTATCGTTTAGAAGATAATATACCATTAGCAGATTATTTTTCTGATCCTAGTTCAGGGGCAGATAATAAGCTCAATAAGACGATTCACAGCGGAATACTAGAGTATCAAGATGGTATACCTTACCGTTATAAATTTAGAATCACAGAACATATTTCTAATCTAGTTCGTTCTGAAGAAGAAGGTTTAGCAGAAAATGTAACCCTTGGATTAGTGGTAACAGCTAACATAAATTCAACTTTTGTTAAAAACGCTAAACTTTTTGAAAACGAAGACATATTTTATCCTATCGCTGCATTGCAAAACCCTTTAGGGACATTTTTAGTAGGCCCTAACCCACCGCAAGAGTTACAGGATAAACAATTGAAATTAGAAGTCATCTATACCGATTTCAATAACTAAAGCTTATGTGTGGAATTGTAGCCTATATTGGGAATAAACAAGCTCAACCTATTGTTATAAAAGGACTCAAACGTCTAGAATATCGCGGATATGATTCTACGGGAATGTCCATTTATAACGGCAGCGCATTACACACTTTAAAAACAAAGGGAAAGGTAAGTGACCTTGAGGCCCTTATTGCTCAATATCCTGTACAAAAAGCTACCCTAGCCCTGGGCCATACAAGATGGGCCACCCACGGTGTGCCCAATGACACTAACGCCCACCCGCAGACGTCTAACTCTGGCAACCTGGTTGTTGTTCACAATGGGATCATAGAAAATTATGCTTCTTTAAAGAAAGAATTAATCCACCGTGGATTTACTTTTTCCTCTGATACAGATACAGAAGTCCTGGTGAATCTAATTGAAGATGTACAACAACAGCAAGGGGTTAAATTAGGACAGGCGGTGCAAATTGCGCTTTCTCAAGTAATTGGCGCTTATGCAATTGTTGTTTTTGATCGCAGAAAACCCAATGAATTGGTTGCGGCTCGCCTAGGTAGTCCATTAGCCATTGGAATTGGCGAAAACGAATTCTTTGTCGCTTCAGACGCTACGCCTTTTATCGAATATACCAAAGAAGCCATCTATCTTGAAGAAGAGCATTTGGCCATTATTCGCGTTGGTAAGCCCATTAAAATTAGAAAGATTAAAGACGATAGTTTGGCAGAGCCTTATGTTGAAAAGCTTCAAATGAGCTTAGAGAACATTCAAAAAGGCGGCTATGATCACTTTATGCTCAAGGAAATTTTTGAGCAACCTAAAGCGATTCAAGACACCCTTCGCGGTCGATTACTAAGCGATGAAGGAGTAATTACCCTTTCGAGTCTTCGCGAGCACGACAACAGATTTTTGAATGCCAAACGTATTCTTATTGTTGCCTGTGGAACTTCATGGCATGCCGGCTTAGTGGCAGAATATCTTTTAGAAGATTTTACCCGTATTCCTGTTGAGGTAGAATACGCCTCAGAATTTCGCTACCGCAATCCCATTATCTACCGAGACGACGTGGTTATCGCTATCTCACAGTCGGGAGAAACCGCAGATACCATTGCGGCCATTAATATTGCCAAAGAAAAAGGTGCCTTTGTTTATGGTATCTGTAATGTAGTAGGGTCAACCATTTCTAGGATTACAGACACCGGTTGTTATACCCATGCTGGACCAGAAATTGGAGTTGCATCAACCAAAGCTTTTACCACACAAATCACCGTGATCTCTTTAATAGGATTATACCTTGGTAAAGCAAATGGAACCCTTTCAAGATCACAATACCAAGAATACGTAACAGAGTTATCTACCCTCCCCAATAAAGTAGAACAGATTTTATCCTCTCAAACCTTTATTGAAGAAGTCGCGACCTCTTTTAAAACAGCACAGAACTGTATTTATTTAGGAAGAGGGTATAACTTCCCGGTTGCGCTAGAAGGCGCTTTAAAACTGAAGGAAATCTCTTATATACACGCAGAAGGTTACCCTGCGGCAGAAATGAAGCACGGCCCTATCGCCTTAATCGATAAAGAGATGCCGGTTGTCGTTATTGCGACTAAAAAAGGCTACTATGAAAAGGTGGTGAGCAATATCCAAGAAATTAAATCTAGGGAAGGCCATATCATCGCTATTGTTAGTGAAGGAGACACCGAAGTGAAAGCCCTGGCCGATTATTGCCTTGAAATTCCAGATTCCGCCGAAGCCTTTGTGCCTATTCTTTCGACCATCCCATTACAACTACTCTCTTATTATATCGCGGTACAACGCGACTGTAATGTGGATCAACCCAGGAATTTAGCGAAGTCGGTTACTGTGGAATGATTTATAGTGTCGGTATTTGTATTTAGAAACTTCTTATAATTAATCCAACCCTTTTTTAAATATAACTCGTTGACATACAATGTGTTATTACATTTTTTGACTTCAGAAATCCTATTGCCAATACCTTCTCCTTTGTCTTTTACAATATGTAATCTAAACTTAATTTTTAAGTTGTGTGTATTGGTTACATTATCCCAACTGATTATTATTTTATCTACAATGGATTCTATGAATTTCCTTTTCTGTTCAAATGAAGTGTAAGATTTAATCTTTGAAGTATATTTTTCAAAATCTTCAAACCAATCTTCCCATTCAACTCCACCTTTTAAGATTTCTATTTCAGATTCAAATTTTCATTCCCTTACATATC
>JBDNAJ010000050.1:0-3040 GCA_039768455.1 Candidatus Arcticimaribacter sp. | reverse complement strand
GATATCCAAATGATTCTCGGCATAATTTAACCGCTCTTTATGGGTATCTATTAAAGTAATGTCTTGCGATTCGAAAGAAAGTAATTTAGCTAAATGAAATCCTACCTCTCCAGCGCCAGCAATGATAATTCTCATCTTTTGTTGTTCGAAAACTTAAACAAATATAGTGAAGTTTGATTCGAAACTAGTGGCATAATTCTCTATAAATTATTGTAAAGGAAGTATCTTTGTGGTCTATGAAAAAGACGGTTACCCCTTATAAAGGCTCTCAATCGAGTAAAAAAGAACAGGTCACAGAGATGTTTGATGGAATATCTAAACAATACGATTTACTTAATCGCGTGATTTCTTTAGGCATTGATCAGTCTTGGCGAAGAAAGGTAGTCCGCCTTGCAGGAGAGAATAAACCAGAACGAATTATTGATGTTGCAACAGGAACAGGAGATCTAGCCATTGCCCTAAAAGAAACTGCTGCAAAGGAGATTATTGGATTAGATATTTCACCGGGTATGCTTTCTATAGGAGCAGAAAAAGTAAAAAGCTTAGCCCTGGATAAACAAATTGAAATGGTCCTAGGCGATGGCGAAAAACTTCCCTACCCAGACAATTACTTTGATGTAGCGACAGTCGCCTTTGGGGTGCGTAATTTCGAAGACTTAGAACAGGGCCTGTCAGAAATCTTTCGCGTCTTGCGATCAAAAGGTACATTGCTGGTTTTAGAAACAGCCGTACCCACACGTTTTCCTTTTAAACAGGGCTATAAAATCTATAGTGGAATACTAGTTCCCCTTATCGGGAGACTATTTAGTAGAGACCAAAAAGCCTATCAATATCTTACAGATTCTGCGGCAGTATTTCCACATGGTCCTGCTTTCAACAATATTTTGGAGAAAATTGGGTTTATAGAGGTAGAAGACAATCCACAAACCTTAGGGGTTGCTTCTATATATTGTGCGACAAAGCCCTAAAACGTCATTATTATTCCTTTTTTGTTGTTTCCTTTTTTTAGGAAGTGAACTCTGTATGGGACAATATTACAGGGTGCGGGAACGGGTACAACACCTGCAAAATTTTGATAATAAAATTCTTCATTATGGCTACTTCTTCGGTTTTAATCAATTTGGATACCATATAGAATACGTTAGTAATTACAACGCTATTGTAAACGGTCAAGACTACCCCAATATTGAATTGACAAAAAACTTAGGGTTTAATGTTGGCCTTGTGGGTGATTTGAGAATTAATCGCTATCTCAATTTACGCATCGAACCCGGCTTATACTACTCGCAAAGAGATTTGCTTTATCCACATGAATCTGGGTCGTGGCAAAGAGATTTTCCCGCTTATACTTCTGAAAATAACGGCATAAGAGAAGTGAAATCAACCTATATCCACATCCCTTTATTAGTCAAATTTAGCGCAGAAAGAATCAACAACTGGAAGCCTTATATAGTAGGTGGAATGTCCACCTCATTTAATCTTTCCAGTAATCAAAAAAACAACGACGACAACTTCAACAATGTTTTTAGGGTAACAGCACAAACCTTTAATTATGAAGTAGGCATTGGGGTTGATTTTTATCTCGTTTACTTTAAATTTTCTCCCTCAATTAGGGGAGTTTTTTCCATTCAAAATGAATTGATTCCAGATAATATCGCAAACGGAAGAAGCCCCTGGACATCAAACATTGTCAACTTATTGTCAAGAGGAGTAGTGATCAATTTGACCTTTGAGTAATTAACGGGTGATTTCGCCTAAAACTAAAGCAGTCGCAATCGCTACATTTAAACTTTCTGGCCCATTTACTGTCTTTTTAGGAATGGTAACTTTTTGCTCAATTAACGCCTCTAATTCAGTCGAAATGCCGTTTGCCTCACTTCCCATTACTAAAATAGCGTCTTCGGGGAAAGCAGTTTCATAGATCGATTTTCCAACTAAGTATGTGCCAAAAATAGGCAGCGATGTATTTGACAAAAACTCATTTAAGTCTGTATACTGGCATTGCACTCGAGCTAAAGAAGCCATACTCGCTTGGACCACTTTAGGATTATAACAATCTACTGTATCTAGCGAGCCAATAATATTTTTTATACCAAACCAGTCACAGATACGCAATATAGTTCCTAGGTTTCCTGGATCTGCAACTTTATCTAATATTAAAACACGCCCCTTATTTGGCAAAGCATTTGCCTTTGGAATCTCAAAAACACCTAAATAAGGAGAAGCATTTTTTAAGCAACTCATCTTTTGCATTTCACTTTCTGTCACAAAGACTGCTCCTTCAAGCTTAGTGTTTTCGGTAGAAAAAAGCTTTTTTGGTTGAAAACCTCCTGCAATAAATTCTTCGACAGACTTCTTTCCTTCAACAAGAAATTGTTGTTCGGTCTTTCTCGCTTTTTTAGTTGCGAGTGAATTGATCTGTTTGAGCTCCTTTTTGGTAATCATAAATGATGTATTTTTGCCTTCAAAGACTCCCTTCTTGAATTTGGCCAATACAAAAATAGTAATTCTCTTCGTGCTTTGTGTGATTTTGCACAGCTGTAGCAGCACCAAAAAATTAGCCAATGACGAAAGTCTGATTGTCAAACAAAGTTTTGAGCTCAATGATGAAATAATCACTCAGGATCCTGTCATCGTCTTGTCTCAAACTCCAGAGAACCAAAGTTTGCTGGGCATCCCCTATAAGCTACATCTCTACAACCTGAGTAAATCTGACACTGAAGAGCGTTTTGAAGCATGGCTAAAACGGAAACCGCAACGGGAGGATCGACTTAATAAATGGCTTTCGCCAAAACAACTAGAGCAAGTTAAGCGCTATCGAGTAGGCTTTTCTAATTGGATTAAAAACACTGGCGAAGCGCCCAGTCTAGTTGATCGCGATAAAATTGCATTAACAAATTCTCTTTTTACTCAATACTATAATAACCTGGGGTATTTTAACACAACTTCTACCGCGACCATTGAATCCATAGGACCGCAAAAATCAAGTATTCGCTACAACATTACAACAGGCCCTCGCTTTACCCTTGATAGCATTACT
>JBDNAJ010000049.1:0-12037 GCA_039768455.1 Candidatus Arcticimaribacter sp. | reverse complement strand
GTTCAAATTGTGTCTTTCGGTGACCAAGCTCATGCGCAACATTAATCGCATTTGTAGCTAAAAGAATCCCCAAAGAAAGGATGATCCCAACATATTCTGTAGTGCTATAAGTGTTTGTACTTAGCACAAACAAACCATACGCTAAAAGACCAAAAACAAAAGGAATATTGAGATAAAGAAGGAAGTCAAACAAAAAGTTATTTAAGCGCTTTTCTTTTTGAGCAGGAGAATACTTTTGATCAAAATCAGATAAAATGATCTCTAATACTGGGATAAAAATAAAAGTGTAAATAGGTGCGGCAAAAGTCAATAATCCAGTAGATGAAACAGATACTAATGTAGCCAAAGGCACCGTATAGGCAAATAAATACTTCAAGTCATTCATATAGTTCGATTAAAACGAATATACGATTTATTTTAACAGCATATTTAACCCATAAATTCAGACCAAAATCATGGCTGCTTTAATAAGATTGCTCATCCCGGATCCTTTTTGCCTTATACAAAACACTAAAGGTCAAACTCAAGATCACTAAGGCAATCCCAATTAGACTGGTCAAAGTATAGACTTCGCCAAACCAGTACACCCCAAAACTTAGGGTAAAGACAACTTCAGAATATTTGATTGGGGCAATCTTACTAGCTTCATCGTTTTGAAAAGCTTTGGTCATATAGTATTGTCCAAAAAAGCCAAAAAAGCCCAACAAGAAAAGCAACAACCATTCATAACCATTCGGAATGATAAAGTTATTGATACTGCCGACCAATCCGGTCAATGTGGCTATTCCCATAAAGAAAAAGACCACTAAAAGAGGATGATCTCGCTTCCCTATTTTTGAAATAATAATGTAAACAATCGCACTAAAAAAAGCGGCTGCTAAAACAACTCCCACTCCAAATAAACTAATCGAAGCATCAAAACCTTTGATTAAAACCACCCCCAAAAAAGCTAGAACATACAGCACCCATTGAAATGGAAAGATCCTTTCTTTTAAAAAATAGACGGCTAAAACGCCGCTAAAAAGAGGAGCGATATAACGAATGGTCACCGCAGACCCAATCGGGATAAAATGAATCCCTAAAAAGAAAAGCGACATGGAAGTAACCCCCACAACACCTCTCAATATCAACAATTTAGGCTGATTTGGCCGAAGAGAAACCTTTTGAGATCGAATTAAAAAATAAGTCAACACCAATGTCCCCAAGGAACGAAAAAACACCAGCTCAAAAGTGGGATAGTGAATTAAGTATTTCACCAAGGCATTCATAAAGGCAAAAGCAAAAGTGCTTAGCAGCATATAACGAATCGATGGTGATATTTTTTTCAAGAGCTTAATTTCAGTACAAATATCGCCAAATGTTAACACTCTCAATGATTAAAAGAGTAATATTGTATTAGAAATACAACATTACAAGCATATGCTGACCCCCACTTTTCTTTTTGCTGCTGCTGGGGCTTTTCTTTTGGGAATTGCTAAGTCTGGGGTAAAAGGGATTGCCGTTTTTATCGTCATCCTTTTTGTTTATGCCTTTGACGCCAAAGCTTCTACTGGAATTCTGCTTCCGCTATTAATTGGAGGAGACATTTTCGCCATCCTGTATTATAAAAAATACACCCATTGGAAATATGTTTTCACCCTTATCCCCTGGATGTTTGTCGGGGTGATTCTGGGAACTTATGGAGGAAACTTATTAGACGAAACCACCTTTAAAACGGGGATGGCTAGTCTGATCCTATTGACTACATTATTATTGTTTTACTTAGAAAGAAAACCTTTAAAAACAGTGCCAACACATTGGAGTTTTGGAAGTTCTTTAGGGATACTAGCAGGCTTTACCACCATGATAGGAAATTTAGCAGGAGCAGTGACCAACATCTATTTCCTCGCCATGCGACTACCAAAAAATGTTTTTATTGGCACCTCTGCCTATGTATTCTTTATCATCAATATTTTTAAAATCCCGTTTCATATTTGGGTCTGGGAAACCATTGATTTTGGTTCGGTAAAAACCAGCTTGCAGTTTTTCCCCTTTTTGGCCTTAGGCCTTTTTGTCGGAGTTAAATTGGTCAAAAAAATCAACGATGAAGGATACCGGAAATTAATCTTAATCCTAACAGCAATAGGAGCAGTTGTCCTATTCTTTCGCTAGTCCTTCGATAATTTCCTCCACAATTTCAGGGTTTAAAAGGGTAGAAATATCGCCCAATTGATCTGTTTCATTCGCTGCTAGCTTACGTAAAATACGTCGCATTATTTTCCCACTTCGGGTTTTAGGCAAGCCAGAAACCACCATCACCCGATCGGGCTTTGCGATTGGCCCGATTTGTTTAGAAATCTCTTCGCGCACTTCTGCAATAAGGGCTGCATTGTCTTCAACAGCTTCATAAAGAATCACATAAGCCATCAAAGCATTGCCTTTAATATCGTGTGGATATCCTACTACTGCACTTTCTACAACTGCGGGGTGTGTATTGATCGCATTTTCTATGGGTGCCGTCCCTAAGTTGTGCCCAGAAACAATCACCACATCATCAACACGTCCTGTAATGCGATAATTTCCGTCTGCATCGCGCAGCGCGCCATCTCCGGGAAAGTACCTCCCTTCAAAAGCAGAAAAATACACCTCTTTATAACGCTCGTGATCCCCATAAATCGTTCGTGCAATTCCTGGCCATGGATGATTAACCACTAGAATTCCCTCTGCTTCTCTTTCAATGATTACTTTCCCCTCCTTATCCATTAAAGCGGCTTGAATTCCCGGCAAAGGCTGGGTTGCATAGGTGGGTTTTTGTTCGGTAACTCCTGCCAAAGAAGAGATCAAAATCCCTCCTGTTTCTGTTTGCCACCAAGTATCGACAATCGGGGTATCATTATTCCCGATATGGGTATCGTACCAATGCCAAGCTTCTTCGTTAATAGGCTCTCCTACAGAACCTAAAACTTTTAAAGCAGACAAATCATAATCCTCAATTAATTTTGTTGGATGCTTCGCCAAAGCGCGTATCGCCGTGGGGGCAGTGTAAAACTGAGTGACCTTGTGTTTTTCACAAATTTCCCAAAAGCGATTCCATTTAGGATAAGAAGGAACTCCCTCAAAATGAACAGATGTTGCCCCACAAGCAAGCGGTCCATAGACCATATAGCTATGTCCAGTGATCCAACCAATGTCTGCTGTACACCAATAGACATCTTCGGGTTGATATTGAAATACATTCATAAACGTATAGGCCGTGTAAACCATATATCCCCCACAACTGTGCACCATACCTTTAGGCTTACCGGTCGACCCAGAAGTATATAAGATAAACAATGGATCTTCTGCATCCATCACCTCTGGCAAACACGTATCTGCTAATCCATTGACAAAATCGTGCCACCAAATATCTTTTCTGGCATTCCAATTAATCTCTTGAAAAGTGCGCTGAAAAACGATACACTTCTTTACACTTTCGCACTGTTCAAGCGCCTCATCTGCAATGGCTTTTAAAGGAACAGTCTTACTGCCTCTAAAGGCCCCGTCTGAAGTAATCAATAAAGCACAAGAAGCATCATTAATCCTTGCCGCAAGTGCGGTAGAAGAAAATCCTGCAAAAACAACTGAATGGATCGCACCTATTCTTGCACAGGCTAGGACAGCTATGGTCAATTCTGGGACCATGGGCATATAGATACATAACCTATCTCCCTTTTTAATCCCTTGATTTTTTAAACCATTTGCAAAACGGCAAACTGCTTCTAATAACTCTTTATAAGTGTAACGAACATTAGCATCGTTAGGGTCATTAGGTTCCCAAATGATTGCTTCCTTCTCGGGATGTGTCGCAACATGTCGATCGAGACAATTTTCTGTTATGTTTAATTTCCCCCCTAAAAACCACTCTGTTTTTGGTATAGACCAATCGTATCGCAACACCTCATCCCATGGCTGCTGCCATTTAAAAGTTGAGGCAATTTCTCCCCAAAAATCACGTGGGTTTTCTATGGATTTTTTACAGGCTTCTTTAAAGGTATCATTTGTTTTTAACTGATAATCATACAGCTGCTTCATTCGATCAATTTGTTTAACATTTCAATATATAAAATTGATATGAATCCAGATAATCCTAGACAAAAAGATAGTAATTTGTTAAAAATTTTATTCATGATCTCAAAAGGAAATAAGCTCTACAGCATCCTAAAAATTAAATGTCCTCAATGCCATGAAGGTGCTTTTCTCGAACGCAAAGTTTATGATTTTTCTGCCTTTACTAAGGTGCGTAAATCTTGCCCTAATTGTGGATTGAATTATCACGTTGAGCCCAGCTTCTATTATGGATCGATGTATGTTGCTTATGCTTTAGGCGTTGCTATAATGGTCGCAATGGTAGTCCTTAACTTTCTTTTATTTGAAGCATTTTCATTCCTCCGCACCTTTGGGATGGTGGTAGGAGCGGTTATCATAACAGCTCCATTAATGAATGCTTTGGCCAAAATTATTTGGGCCAATTTTTTCTTTCACTACAATCCTAAATGGAAAAAATAATCACGCTTTAACCAATTCAATCACTTTAGTTAGGGCAGCTACATCAAGTTGATATTGCTGCGCAGAAAAAAGGGAATCGCTAGAAGGTTCCACCTCTTTCTTAGCCGATAAATGAATCCACTCAAAACCCTTGTTTTTAAATGCAAGAGATTGATGTGTTGAACGTCTTCTAGTCTATTAATATACTTCTATTTTGATCGAATAATGGGGAAATTTTGATCTAAAGTATTTTAGGAAAGATAAGCAGATTTTAATACATTGGTAAGGATGAAACGCAGATCTTTTATACACAAAGTTGCTTTGGCGGGAACCGCTCCAGCATTATTACCCAAAAGTAGTTTTGCGCATCAAACAAATGTTACTTCCATCAAAAATGACCCTATTGCCATTTGTACTTGGAATTTCAAAGAAGCAAACGCAACCGCGGGAAAAGTATTGATGAAGGGAGATAATGCCCTTAACGCTGTCATTCTTGCCGCCCAAGTGAAAGAAGAAAATCCAGCTAATCGACCCCATCAAGGATTCACCTATATGCATTACCAAAATAATCAAAACAAAAACATCGCTGTTAACGCTTATTCAACTTCATGAAATATATTTTAGCCATCGATGCCGGAACCACCAGTTCTCGCGCCATCCTTTTTGATAAAAGCGGGCAACAAAAAGCCATTGCTCAATATGAATTTCCGCAATACTTTCCGCAAGAAAGTTGGGTTGAACACAATGCCAACGAAATTTGGGAAACGCAGTTAAAAGCGGTGAAAGAGGTGCTAGCAACCGAAACTATTGCATCTAATGAAATTGCAGCAATTGGGATTACCAATCAAAGAGAAACCACCATTATCTGGGATCGAAAAACAGGCGAACCTGTTCACAATGCCATTGTCTGGCAAGATCGAAGAACCGCAAGTATTTGTGAGGATTTAAGTAAACACGCCTCAACTTTTTTAAACAAAACCGGACTGATTCTAGATGCTTACTTTTCTGGAACAAAAATCAAATGGATACTAGACAGTGATCCTAACATACGTCAAAGAGCCGAAGCAGGCGAACTCGCCTTTGGAACAGTTGATGCATGGTTAATCTGGAAATTAACGAACGGAAAGGTACATACCACAGATGTGACCAATGCCAGTAGAACATTGATCTACAACATCCATGATCTATGCTGGGATGAAGAATTATTAAGCCTTTTAGATATACCTGCAAGCTTATTACCCACAGTGGTAAGCTCCTCAGAAAAAGTGGGAGAAACTGCCGCAGACGTTTTAGGCGTCAGCCTCCCGATCAGCGGAATTGCGGGAGACCAACAAGCAGCTCTTTTTGGTCAACTGTGTTTAGTACCGGGAGATGTCAAAAACACCTACGGAACGGGATGTTTCTGTATCATGAATACAGGCGAAAAAGCAGTTGCCTCAAACAACAAAATGCTCACCACCATAGGCTGGCAACGCAACGGGAAAACCTTCTATGCCCTTGAGGGAAGTGTCTTTATCGCCGGGGCATTGATTCAATGGCTAAGAGATCAATTACAAATTATTCAGGCTGCTCCAGAAGTTGAAGCATTGGCTAAAACAGTTAAAAACAATGGCGGGGTCACTTTCGTTCCTGCCTTATCAGGCTTAGGAGCACCCTATTGGGATCCAGAGGCGACGGGTGCCATAATGGGCATTACCAGAGGAACTGAAAAAGGACATATCGCTCGCGCTGCTCTAGAAGCAATCGCCCTGCGATCTAGGGATATTATCATTGAAATGCAAAAAGATGCTCAAGCAGAATTCTCTACCCTTAAAGTCGATGGGGGCGCAACAGGCAATGATCTCTTAATGCAAATTCAAGCAGATTTATTACAAAAGGAGGTCGTTCGACCAAATACAACAGAAACCACCGCCCTGGGAGCCGCATTTTTTGCGGGCCTAGCCGTTGGCTTTTGGAAGGACGAAGACGAACTAAAATCCATCTGGGAGGAAGACAAAACCTTTTACCCACAAGACAACCCTAACACCGAACGCATTTTATCGCTTTGGGCAAAACGCATCCCAAAAGTATTAAAAGACAATGGATAGAAAGAGTCATTTAAATAAGGTCAAGAGCAGAAAAAAGCCTTGGGACGTTTTGATTATCGGAGGCGGCGCCTCTGGCCTTGGGGCAGCTGTTGATGCAGCGAGTCGAGGATATCGCACCCTCTTATTAGAAAAAAAGGACTTCGCCAAAGGCACTTCTTCCCGCAGTACAAAACTCGTTCATGGAGGAGTACGCTATCTACAAAACGGAGATATCTCTCTGGTGATTGAAGCCCTCAAAGAGCGGGGCATTATGCGAAAAAATGCGCCTCACTTGGTTCAAGACCTCAGCTTTGTAATCCCTTCCTATGATTGGTGGAACAGTCCCTTTTATGGTATTGGCCTTAAAATTTATGATATGATGGCGGGGAACTTGGGTTTAGGTCCCTCAACCCTATTAGACCGAGAAGAAACCATCGATCTTATCCCTAACGTAAAAAAGAAAGGATTAAGAGGGGGAGTAATTTATCACGACGGACAATTTGATGACGCTCGTATGGCCATTAGTTTAGCACAAACTGCCGAAAATCAAGGGGCAAGTCTTATCAACTATTGCGGTGTAACAAGTCTAGTCAAAGAAGGAGATATGATTATGGGCGTAAACGCCCAAGATGAATTTAGAGGAGAAGAATTAACCATTACAGCAAAAGTAGTGATCAATGCCACCGGGGTCTTTTCTGATCAAATTATACAAATGGATCAACCCGGAAGCCGCAAGCTAATCGTTCCTAGTCAAGGGGTCCATATTGTCTTAGACAAGTCATTTTTAAATGGGCCTCATGCGATTATGGTACCCCATACCACAGATGGGCGTGTCCTTTTTGCTGTTCCCTGGAATGATTATGTCGTAGTAGGAACCACCGACACCCAAATCGAACAACCCCTTGAAGAACCCATTGCACTAGAGCATGAAATAGATTTTATCCTTGAAAATGCAGGTGCCTATATGACCACTCCCCCAACCCGGGCAGATGTCAAAAGTGTTTTCTCTGGATTGAGACCCCTCGCCGCACCAGAGGATAACGGCAGTGCTACTAAAGAGATTTCCAGACACCATAAAGTGATCGTAAGCACCTCTGGCTTGGTCAGCATATTAGGCGGGAAATGGACCACCTATCGCAAGATGTCTGAAGACTTGATCAACACTGCACAATCTGTTGGTGGTCTGCCAGAACGCACTTGTATCACCCACAGTTTGGCCATTCATGGCTATGACTATAATTCTGACTGGTCAAACCCCTTGCATGTTTATGGAACAGATATCGAAAAAATACAAAAGCTTAATGAAGGTGGGAATGACTCCCTGAGTGAGCAAGTACACTTAAGTGAAAATCAAATTAGATGGGCTGTTCGAGAAGAGATGGCCATGACGGTTGAAGATGTCTTGGCACGCCGTTCTAGGGCCTTATTCCTCAATGCAGAGGCCGCTTTGGCGCTTGCGCCTAAAGTAGCACAGATTATCGCAGAAGAACTTGACAAAAACCAAGGTTGGATCGACCAGCAAATCAAAGAATTTAAAACTTTAACTCAAAACTATTTACTATCATGATGACGCCATTTATTGCCGAAATTATTGGAACAGCACTACTACTTTTATTAGGGGGCGGAGTGGTCGCTAACGTAAGCTTAAAGAAAACCTACGGGGAAGGAGAAAGCGCCCTTGTTTTAATCACTACAGCCTGGGGATTTGCCGTTTTTGTCGGGGCTTATGTTACAGGGCAATTTAGTGGGGGTCACCTCAATCCTGCGGTAACTTTAGGCCTAGCAGTAATCGGAAAGTTTTCTTGGAATTTAGTACCCCTCTACATCGGTGCACAAGTGATTGGCGCCATGCTGGGGAGTTGGTTAAACTACTTGCTCTATATTGATCACTACCGCATTACAGAAGACGAAGACACGATACGCGGAACCTTTTGTACCGCTCCAGCAATTCGCAATTTTAAAAACAATTTCTTTAGTGAAGCCTTAGGCACTTTTGTACTGGTTTTCGGGATATTTTTTATTGCTTCTCCCTCTATTGTAATTGACGGAGTGATGACAGAAAACTTTGGGATTGGTTCATTAGATGCACTACCTGTAGCCTTATTGGTATGGGTGATTGGAATGAGCTTAGGAGGAACAACCGGGTATGCGATAAATCCTGCACGGGATTTTGGTCCGCGTTTGGTCTATCAATTGCTTCCTAGAAAGAACAAAAAAGCGGATTGGGAGTACAGTTGGATTCCCATCTTAGGCCCCTTGACAGGAGCCGTTATTGCTGGCGTGCTTTACAATGTGTTGATGGCTTAATTTATTTGGCCACATTCACCGCACGGGTCTCTCTAATCACGGTCACTTTTACTTGTCCGGGATAGGTCATATCTGTTTGAATTTTTTGTGAAATCTGGAAAGATAATTCTGATGCATTGTTATCAGACACCTTTTCGCTTTCTACAATAACGCGAAGTTCACGCCCTGCTTGTATCGCATAGGCTTTGCTTACCCCACTAAAATCATAAGCGATTTTTTCAAGATCTTTTAAACGTTGGATATAACTATCTAAGACCTGTCTTCGGGCTCCTGGACGAGCTCCAGAGATGGCGTCACATACTTGGACAATAGGCGATAAAAGTGAGGTCATTTCGATCTCGTCGTGGTGGGCCCCAATGGCATTACATACCTCTGGCTTCTCCCCGTGTTTTTCTGCCCATTGCATTCCTAGGATGGCGTGAGGTACTTCTGTTTCCTCTTCGGGTACTTTCCCGATATCGTGTAAGAGACCTGCGCGTTTAGCGAGCTTAGGATTAATCCCTAATTCTGATGCCATAACCCCACATAACTTTGCGACTTCTCTCGAGTGTTGCAATAGGTTCTGTCCATAAGAAGAACGGTATTTCATTCGTCCTACCATCTTGATCAATTCTGGACTTAAACCGTGAATCCCTAAATCGATCACAGTGCGTTTTCCTACTTCAATAATTTCGTTTTCAATCTGCTTAGTCGTTTTCTTTACGACCTCTTCAATACGCGCGGGGTGAATACGACCATCTGTTACTAAACGGTGAAGTGACAGTCGTGCGATCTCTCTTCTGACGGAGTCAAAACAAGAAAGAATAATCGCTTCTGGGGTATCATCTACAATGATTTCAACACCTGTAGCCGCTTCTATGGCTCGGATATTTCGCCCTTCACGGCCAATAATACGTCCTTTAACATCGTCTGAATCAATATTGAATACAGAGACACAGTTTTCTACCGCTTCTTCTGTCCCAATTCGCTGGATGGTATTGATGATGATTTTCTTGGCTTCTTGTTCTGCAGAAAGCTTAGCTTCTTCGATTGATTTTTGAATAAAAGACATGGCTTCTGTTCTAGCACTGTCTTCTAAGGAAGCGATCAATTCTTTTTTAGCGTCTTCAGTAGTGAGACCAGAAACGACTTCTAGTTGCTCTTGGTAGCGTTTTTCTGCCTTGTCTAGTTCTGCCTTTTTGCGATCGATATTTTGGATACGCTGATCAAAGTTATTGGCTTTTTGTTCTAAACGCTCGTTAACGTTTTTGGTTTTAGACAATTCTTTGTTGAGGGTATTCTCTTTTTCGCGGGCGCGTTTTTCAACTTCGCTAATCTTTTTTTCGCGGTTAAAGATGACCTTTTCGTGTTCAGCTTTTAATTCAATAAAACGCTCTTTAGCTTGTAGCATTTTATCCTTCTTTATTCTGTCAGACTCTTGGTGCGCTTTCTTAATAATGCGTCTGGCCTGCTGTTCGCTTTTCTTGATGCGGTTTCCCGCTTTGGTGCGTTGTGCGATTTGCATGGCGATTAGGCCTAGTAATCCCCCTCCAACTGCTGCCCCTATAATGAGTATTGTTGTTGTCATTGCTATTGTGATTAAATCAAAAAAGCCTGCATCGGTCTAGGATTTGTATAAACTCCATAATAACAGGATTGCGGCTAACCTATGGATCAAGGATCTGTTCGAGACAGCGTGCTTTTACCATATGGACTCACCTCTTTTAAAAAAAAGTTCGTTGAGTTTATCAAAAAAGTAAACCAATACAGGCAGTAAGTGTATCTATCTTAAAGAACGCATCAGAAAGCGGCCATGTGCTCTTCGATCATCTGATTGAGATGGTCGATCGTAGCGGTATCCATAGCGGTACTTTCTTTTTCATTTTGGCGGTTTTGCTCCACTTGGGTTGCATATTGCAACGCACACATGGCCAAGACATCTTGCTTGTCGCGCACCGCATAGTTTTGTTCCAACTGTTTGATCATTGCGTCAATTTTTTTGGCCGAAGCACGTAAAGCTTCCTCCTGTTCTGGAGCAACAGATAAGGGATAAACCCGGTCTGCAATAGTCAATTTTATTTTTAGCAAATCACTCATACTATTCTCTATGCTAGCTGCTGCAACTGGTCGATACAAGTATCTACTTGTTGTATCAGCGCATTGATTTTATGTTTGGTTGTCGCATTACTTTCGTTACTGCCGAGTAAGGAATTAGCCATGGTCAATGAATCGTTTTCTTTTTTCAACGCCTGCTTCTCTTCTTCGATTGCCTTGAGCTTAGATTGATGGTCTTCTAGCTGTAGCCGAAGGGATTCGAGCGCATAGTGGTTGTCTTTTAACTTATTCAACAACAGCACTATATTCTGCTCGAGCTGGGCAACACGTTGATTGGATTCAGTCATAACGCCTTCTTTACTCCTATCTTCAAAGGTAGGGAATTTTATCTTTGCCTTAGTTTTCCTTTGGCCGCATTTTAAAATTTAACAGAATTTTTAAACTTTCGAAAGACTGGAATTTAGCAATTCAAAGGCCTTCTCTCCTAAGGCTAAGGGAACTAAAAAATAATCGTGATGATAAGCCGCAATCACATTACACGGAATATTCTCTGCCGCCAACACTCCCGATACTTTTGCCGTGATTCCCACCGCTTCTAATGCAGTATTGTCCGTCAATTGAATACAACGACAAGGAAAAGTATAAGGTATTCCTGCAGCTTTTTCTTGTGGAATCACATAAGACAGTCCCTCTTCTTCTTTGAACTGAGATAAGGGGAGAACTCCCGAAGGGCAATCTTGGGTGTAGACATAAACAGTGGGATGTAAAACGAATTTATAGTCCATAACAGCAATCAATGTACATTTTTTATATCTTTAAACTACCTAAATTTTAAACATGTTACGTCTCACGTTCCTACTTTGCTTTATGGCATGTGGTCTATGCTATGGTCAGCAGACTTCTCCCCTAGAAATCCTTTTACAAGACGAAGAACCCTTGCGCATCAAAGCACGGGAGTATCCAGAAGCAAAAAAAGCCTTTGCTCAATATCGCTTAAAAGTGATTAGTGGCTCTGTTGTTGGTGCCTCTGGGGTAATATTACTCAATCACTCTTTGGGGAGTATCTCCCCTAGAAAACCCCACCAATGGGCGGTTACTGGGATGGGAGCAGGACTTGTAACGGCGGG
>JBDNAJ010000048.1:0-7998 GCA_039768455.1 Candidatus Arcticimaribacter sp. | reverse complement strand
TTCACTTTCAGAAATTGATGAAGTCGCTAAAGAGCTCCTCCCACAAATAAATAGCAATATTGTATTGCTAAACGGAGAAATGGGCGCAGGAAAAACAACCTTGATCAAAGCACTTTGCAAAGCCTTAAAGTGCCCAGATGTAGTCTCAAGCCCTACCTTTTCATTGATCAATGAATACCGCACTGTAGACCATAAGCCATTGTATCATTTTGACTGCTATCGCATTGAAAATGAAGAAGAAGCTTATGATTTTGGGGCAGAAGAATACCTTTATTCTGGGCATCTTTGCTTGATCGAATGGTCAGAAAACATTCAGTCGCTTTTACCTGAAAATTGCTCTTCGGTGACCCTTGAAAAGGTCGATTCAACTACCAGAAAAATAACGCTAACTTAGCAGTATATGTCATTTTTATATCGTTTAGGGTATTACATCGGCGGCTTCTCAGCCGGTCTAGTGATTTTATTCTTTTTATTTAACGGAAAGCGCACTCAGTGTAATTATGGGCCAGAAGCCAGGGTGCTCAATAACCTCTCTGAAAAACAATGGGAAGCAAAAACTACGCTCCTCCCTAATATGACATTAGACAGTATTACAGTTCAAACATTATTAAAAAGTGCTGACGTTGATTTTGCGGCAAGCGACACGAAAAGAGATAGTTGTAAACGCTATGCTTTATCCACCTATTTCGATAATAAAAATATTGCTTTAGAAGTTGAAAACTGTGCAAAAACAGTATATATCAAAACGATTACCCTTAAGCCCTAATTGATTTTTCTTCGCTTGCGCTCTTTTTGAAGTAGTTCTAGTTCTCGAGCGGTTTGTCCTTCGACAGAGGTGTTTTCTTCGGCGCGTCTAATCAAATATTGGAGGACATCTTTTACCGGGCCAAAAGGGAGATACTTTGAAACCTTAAAGCCTTCATTAGCAAGATTAAAAGAGATATGATCACTCATACCGTATAATTGACCAAACCATAGATGTGGATGATCTTTTGGGATTCCTTTATCCGCTAAATAGGCTATAATATTATAAGTACTTTGTTCATTGTGACTGCCAAAATATAGGGAGAAGTGATCTAAGTTAGACAAAATAAATTGCCACGCTCGATCAAAATTAATGTCTGTTACCTCTTTTGATTTACAAATAGGATCTGGCCATCCTTTCTCTTCGGCGACTTGTCGCTCTTTTTCCATATATGCTCCTCTCACTAACTTGATACCTGCGATAAAACCTTTGGCTTTAGCCATTTCAAATAAATGATCAAGATAATCCAGTTTCTCACTCAAATACATTTGCGCAGTTGAATGTACGATCGCTGTCTCGCGATTATAGATGGACATCATTTCTTCCACAATACTATTTACGGCAGGTTGAATCCAACTTTCTTCAGCATCAATCAACAGCTTCATACCCGTCTTTTGTGCTAGATCGCAGCAAAGGACAAAACGCTGTCTCACCCTTTGCCAGGCGGCTACTTCCTCTTCTGTTAGGGTTTCATTAAAACTCACTTTTTCATATAGCTCAAAAGCACCAAAACCCGTTGGTTTGAATACAGTAAAGGGTATGCTTTCTGATTGAGCAGATAATTCAATGGTGGAGAGAATATTGGCTAAACAATCGTCTAAACTAATTTCTTCCTTAGCTCCCTCTACAGAATAATCCAGAACAGAATACACCTTTTGCGCAGCTAAAACTTCTACAACTTTGATGGATTCTTCTGCGGAAGTACCACTACAAAAATGATCAAAAACAGTGGCCCTAATTAAGCCCTCTACAGGTAAATGAGACTTTAAGGCAAATTGTGCAACATGAGTGCCAATTTTTACCAGCGGTTGATTTGCAATCAAACGAAAGAGGAAATAGGCCCGTTCTAAAGCAGCATCTGATTTAGTAGCGAAAGCAATTTCTGTATTATCGAATAATTTCATGAAGCCTATTTAAGTAAAAGTCTAAAAAATAGGTGTAAAAAAAAAGCAGCCCTTTAAAAAAAGAACTGCCCCTTCATAAATAAATATAGTGTGTTTATCTATTTGAGGCGCAACAAATATAAACGGATTTTTTAGTTTAAAAAATGTACTTTTGTTAAAGTTTTATGGAGCACATTAAATCATACGATCACACGATATTTTTTAGTACAGCCGAGAAAGATTTTTTCGCAGAATTACTAAGTAGCAAAAATTACTCTTCCGTTTTTATCCTTGTGGATTCAAACACAGAGACCCACTGTTTACCTCATTTTCTGTCGCATTACCCTTGCCCAGAAAACTTTGAGGTAATCTCTATTGAAGCCGGCGAAGAGCACAAACATGTTCAAACTTGTGCAGGAGTTTGGGAGGCTTTGTCTGAACAAGGGGCAGACCGTAAAAGTCTTTTAATCAACTTAGGCGGTGGTGTAGTTACCGATCTAGGTGGCTTTGTTGCTTCGACCTTTAAAAGGGGAATAGATTTTATCAATGTTCCTACTTCCCTACTCGCCATGGTTGACGCTTCAGTAGGAGGAAAAACTGGAGTTGATCTAGGGCCCTTAAAAAACCAAGTTGGGGCGATTATCAACCCACAGGCAGTTGTTATTGATACCGATTTTTTAGCCACACTCCCTTCAAATGAATACAGAAGCGGCTACGCTGAAATGCTCAAACACGGTTTAATTCAAGATGCTGCCTATTGGAAAAAATTATCTGATTTTAGCAAGATTAGCACAGATCAAATAGGAAAGTATATTCATCATTCTGTCAATATAAAATTCCAAGTCGTTCAAGAAGATCCCAGAGAAGATTCCTTGCGAAAGATTCTCAACTTTGGCCATACCCTTGGGCATGCTGTAGAATCCTACCATTTGATTAGGGAAGATAAAACCACACTTTTACACGGTGAGGCGATTGCGATCGGGATGATTATGGAAGCTTATATCTCTTCGGTACTTTTGGCTATGCCTAAAAATGAATGTGATGAGATCAAAAACGTATTTGACGCTATATATCCTAAAGTAGCCTTTGACGAAAAAGATTTTGACGCTATCGTTGAGATGCTAATCTATGACAAGAAAAATAGTCATGGAAAAGTGAAGTTTGCACTCTTAGAGGCGATAGGAAATCCAAAGTGGGATATTGAAGTTCCTAACGCGCTCTTAAAAGATGCTTTTGCTTATTATCAAGGCAATTAAGCCGAGTTTCTACTCGCATTAATGTTTCCAAAGAGGGATCTGGTGACGAGCTTTTCGAATACTTTTTGCCACTCGCTGTCCACATTGTCCTCTTTGCTCATTTCTTGGATTTTAATCAAACCATATTGCTGGATCGTCAATAACGGAAGCACAATTTCTTCTCTAATATCAATCGATTTTTTCCCCGCTTGTTGATCTTCCATCAAAGTAGTGAAGCCTGTTAATTTTAACAACAATCGCTTGCTAAGCAAGTATTCGTTATAAATGATGGACCAAAATGCGCCATAAACAGGATCTTTCTCCATATAGGCTGTTAGTGCTAAAAAGGACTTTGACAAGCTCATCATACTATTCGCAACCAGTGTTTTAAAGAATGGAGAGTTATTGTACAAAGCAACTACTTTGTCGAATTCTCCATTGTCTTCATACACTTTAAGGGCTGTTCCCACCCCAAAGAAACCGGGGACATTTTGTTTAGACTGGCTCCAAGATCCTACAAAGGGTATCGCTCTCAAGTCCGAAAAATTCAAGCCTTTTGAATTTCCGCGTTTTGAGGGACGACTTCCAATATTTGTTTTGGCATAGAATTTTAACGTACTCATATGCTCTAAATAAGGAACAAACTGTGGGTGATCCTTAAAGTCTTGATATACCTTATAGCTAATATCTGCAAGAGACTGCAAGGTAGCTCTGTCCTCGTCTGCTAAAATGGTGCGATGACCGTCTAAAACTTGGTTTTGAATCCCAGAACTCAATAATTGTTCTAAGTTAAACTGAGAAGAATCAAGGGTACCAAAGTTTGAACTAATGGTTTGCCCTTGAATAGTTACCTGAATATCATTTGCATTGATTTTATCTCCTAGAGAGGCATAGAATTGGTGGGTGTTCCCTCCTCCTCTTGCTGGTGGTCCTCCTCTTCCGTCAAAGAAAGCGACATCGATGTCAAATTCACCAGAGACTTTAGAAAGCATTTCTTTTGCTTGATAAATACTCCAGTTAGCCATGATATAACCACCATCTTTAGTTCCGTCAGAGAAACCTAACATGATGGTTTGTTTGTTTTTGCGCTTCGCTAAATGCGCCTTATAGGTTTCATTTTGGTAAAGGTTGCGCATGATTTCTTCCGCCGCTTGTAAATCATCAACCGTCTCAAAGAGTGGGATCATATCTACAGTAGGCTCTTCCCAACCACAAATTCTGTGCATGGCAAATAATTGCAATATACTTTCTAAGCTTCCGCAATTTGAAATGATATAGCGGTGACAAGCACGCTGTCCATTTGTTTTTTGAATAGACTGCATGGCATAAATGGACCCTAAAGTATAGCGGGTCATTTCATTTTCAAAGATATCAACGGGGACTTTACCCACTAATTTAGGTAAAACCGCGATGCGCTCTTCAAGGGGTAATTTAAGGTAATTATGAGGCAAATGCTCAATGTATTGTTGAATATCTGGATGCCCCATGATGGTATCAAAAACCCCCTGGTGTACACGTGAATCTTGACGAATATCTAGGGAAGCAAAATGGTAACCAAATAGTTTTACCTTATGTGATAAATCCTTTATTTCATTAACATATATCCCCTGGTGATCGGTCTTTAAGATTGTTTCGATCTCTGCTAATTCTGAGGTCAATTTTTCAAGGCTAATGAGTTCCCCTTTTTCTGGATATAGTAAAGTCGTATACATCCCATTTTCAAGCGCAGCTATTTTTTCGTCTACTTTATCAAAAGTAATCTTGCGTTTTAAACGACGTAAATCCCTGTAATAGTTTCGTTGAATGGTATACTTGAGTCGTTCTGCAGTTTTAAGCGAAGTCTCTGGCGTTACAAAAGGGTTACCGTCACGGTCTCCTCCTGGCCAAAACCCGAAATTAAACAAGGTGTTATCCATTTGCTCATCGCCTAAAATATTTTGCTGCACATAACTGTAAATGTGACTTGCAGAATGATAGAAAACGTTCTCTAAAAACCACATTAGGCTAACAGCTTCGTCAAACGGAGAAGGTTTTTCTTTTTGAAAGAAACGGGTTTTCCCTAATTGTGTTAGCAGTTGCTTGATTTGACCTAAATCGTCCACCTTGATGGCCTTTGACAAATCATTGATGATTCCTAAAACAGAACCTGGATAAAATTGCGTTGGGTGTGCTGTTAATACTAAACGTACATTAAAGCGGTCTAAGTAAGCTTTTAACTCCTCTTTCTTACCGCGTTGAAAGGTTTCTTCTTTAATATAACGCAGTGTACCGCGACCGTGCATATTGTTTACTTCTGCAAAGGAGGCGTCTTCAATCGCATCAAATAACACGACCTGACGTTCTATGTATTGGATAAATCCAAAAAGTAAATCGTGCTTTTCTTGCTCATTTAATTCTAAGCCATAGGTTTCAAAAAACTCTTGTACAATTTGTAGCGGAGACTTTTTTGCTTCAAATCCCTCTTTACAATACTTAGAAAATAAAGGGAGATAAAGAGAAGACTTTTTAAGTGAGTCAAAAGGAAGGGTTAAAAAAAGGCTGTTGTAAATTTCATACTTCGATAAAACATTTTCATTGAAGCGTTCTAATTTGGTCTTGCGCGCCATATTGGGGAAAGATATTTTGGGTTATAAATCGTTAAAAATACTGTGCATTAATCTTTTCTTATCATTGATGCTTTCTTCAAGTGAAATCATTGTTTCAGTTCTGGAAATACCATCAATATCATCAATCATAAAGATTAAATCTTTTGCGTGTTTAGTGTCTCTTGCTCTTAGTTTACAGTAAATATTGAATTTACCGGTTGTAATGTGAGCTACGGTAATATAAGGAATCCCTTCAAGTGACTCTAACACTTGCATCGTCATGCTATTCTTTTCTAAATAGATACCGATGTATGCGATAAAAGAATATCCTAACTTCTCGTAATCCAAGTTTAATGAAGATCCCTTAATAATCCCTGCGTCTTCCATTTTCTTTACACGAACATGTACTGTTCCTGCAGAAATCAACAAACGCTTTGAAATGTCCGTAAAAGGGACTCTAGTATTATCAATAAGAATATCGAGGATTTGATGATCTATATCATCTAGTTTAATCTTTGTCATAACATTAAAATATTTATGGTAGTATAAAAATACAGTACTAAAATAAGGGATAAAACCTAGATATCAATGAAAGATTGTAAGTGATTTAGTATTTTTTCTGAAGATTCAACAATATTAATTGGATCTGTTTGATTTTTATTCAATGCATTAATGATTTTCAAGCCTTTAAGCTTGTCTTCATTTCCAGCGCATTCAGGTATCAAATGAATAGCACCCTCTTTTAAGACCTCTTTGTATTGAACAAATAAGGAGGAAGTTGTGATATTAGCGTTGTTTACAATTGTAATATTTTGAATTTCCACATCCCTTAAATGGTTGCCGTTATCAGGAATAGCGGCATAATCCTCAAAAGAAAAATCCGTATAAGATTGATTAACAGCGCAATTCAAACAAGTCAACAAGGAAGAGAAAATTAAGTCACGGGTTTTATCTCGGTTGTAATCCTCTGGATAATGACCTGCTTCAAACAAAATGGTGGGGGTGTTTTGTGCTGTAAAATAGTCTCCAGTGCAATTGATATTAAAGGCGTCGTCATACCTCCCTATCCCCCAATGATCTTCGACAGGGAGATTTTTCGCCATAGCAGCAATGTATTGCATGGCAACAAGACGAGCCGGAGTAATTGCTCTGGCATCATTAGCCGCTGGAGCTAAAAAAGAGACTGTGGCAGGCTTATTAGTCGCTCCAGAAGAAAACATTGTTCGCTGTCCGTGAAGGTTTAAACACAGGTCGGGATTAAACGTCTTATAAGCCTTTATTAAGGCTTTCATTTCGGGTTGAGACTGCGCAACAGCGTCCCGATTTAAATCGACTTCATTCGCGTTTAAACGGGTATATCGCGAGGCACCGTCTGGACTAAGCTGGAAGATGATCTGCAATTGCAGCTGCTTTAACAGTCTTTCTCCTTTAGGGGTATTGATTAGGTGATTAACAAGGTCTAAAGAGGCTTTAGTCGTGGTTGTTTCGTTTCCATGCATTTGCGACCAGGCAAGGATCTTATAGGCTCCGTCGCCTAAGGTAAGACTATATATAGGGCGATTCTTTGCTGAATACCCTATCACCTCAAGTGCTTGGTCACACTTTAAATTGATGAGCGCCTCCATTAATTCTGAAGGAGGAAAATACCTTAACACTGCTTTATTTTTCATGTTACAAAAGTATACTATTGATTGTTTTCATTTGTAAACATTGATATTTCACAAGTGTATACTAATTCTGTTGTTCGATGTATACATCTGCCTACAAAAACAATGAAAAAAGTGTTCACGTATCGCAATTTGTATATAATCAGTGCTTAAAGTTTCATTTTAGAGAATTAACTTTAATAAAAATAGTGCTATTTTAAGCCTTTTATTGCTGTGAATTCTTTATATCTTGCAGTATATCTTATGTATGTTAACAATGTTAAACAAATCGGAATTGATTGATCGAATTAGAGAGGTAATGGAGCAACATGAATTAAATGCTTCCTCTTTTGCAGAGACCATAGGGGTGCAGCGTTCCAGTATTTCTCATATACTCTCTGGAAGAAATAAACCTAGTTTAGAATTTCTTGCCAAAATCGAAGCCGCTTTTGAGGAAGTAAGTTTTGAGTGGCTTTTAAAAGGCAAGCCGAATAAAGCGGCTATTTCAAACCCTTCCCCTACTCTTGCTGCGAGTATAAGTTTTATGACCTTGGGAAGTGATTTCTTTGCCTATGCACTCAAGGGATTCCCAATGCTTGCTCGACCAATCATAGCGCCGTCAAG
>JBDNAJ010000047.1:0-5204 GCA_039768455.1 Candidatus Arcticimaribacter sp. | reverse complement strand
TTGTTATTCATTTTTTTGAGGCGCCTTTCGGTTTCGATTGCGATTTCGATTGCGATTGTTCTTTTTGTTTCGTGAATTCTTTTTAGGACGATCAAAACGATTGAGACTGTCTTGGCCTACAACATTTTCAAATACTTTTTCTTCTTGTTTTGGCGGAAGATCTAATGTGTATTCTTCTAAACTTGCTACGGGCTCTTTGGCCTTATTTTTTTTGACAATTTCACTGGCTTGTTCGTTGCTCAATAAATGCCAAGTCATCCAATCGCCCTTATAAGCATACCACATATGTCCTTTAAAGATGTCTATTTTTTGACAGACGGCAATTCCTTTTTCGGTATGTAGTTTTGCATCAATCTTTGGGAAGCTTTTTAGCGCTTTTCTATAAGCGTCTAATTCGAAGTTCAAGCAACATTTTAACTTACCACATTGACCAGCCAGTTTTTGAGGGTTTAAAGACAATTGTTGGTAGCGTGCTGCAGCCGTTGAGACCGTTCTAAAATCTGTTAACCAAGTAGAGCAACACAGTTCACGACCACAGGAGCCGATGCCGCCTAAACGAGAGGCTTCTTGTCTTAATCCAATTTGTCGCATTTCAATGCGAATGCTGAAGGCTTGCGCCATATCTTTAATCAATTGTCGAAAGTCAACGCGATTTTCTGCCGTGTAATAGAAGGTTGCTTTTGAGCCATCTCCTTGAAATTCAACATCAGATATTTTCATTTCTAAGCGAAGAAAAATGGCCATTTCTCTTGCTCGTTTTTGCACTTCGGCTTCGCGATCACGTGCAGTTTGCCATTTATCAATATCGTTTTGAGTCGCCATGCGATAGACTTTGAGAATGTCTTCGCTGTCTTCTTTGATTTTCTTTTTGCGCAGCTGAAAACGCACCAATTCTCCTGTAAGGGTAACCATCCCGATATCGTGACCACTTTGCGCTTGGGTGGCGACTAAATCTCCGATTTTTAACGGCAGTTTATCTTCGTTGCGAAAATATTCTTTGCGGCTATTTTTAAAACGGATCTCCACTAAATCACAAGCTTGTTCGCCTCCCGGCAACTTCATATTTGCTAGCCAGTCAAAGACGGTTAACTTATTACAGCTATCTGTGCCACAGGTTCCGTTGCTTTTACACCCGCGGGGGGTTCCATCTGTAGAAGTACAAGAAGCACAAGCCATTTAGTTGGTTTTTTTTGGTTGATTCGTAAAGATAGGAGGTTTTAACAAAACTGCCTTCCCAAAAAAAGGTTAATGCGATTTAAATTTTAAGACTTCTGAACGCCCTTTTTTAAAGATTTTATTACTGTTGTGGGTCCCTTTTCTCAAGGCGCGTTGTTCTTCTATGGGCAATTGAATCGTTTCTTTACAGGGGTCAGAACAACAGTTTTGCATTTTCTCGCCACAGCTTTCGCATTGTATAAAAAGCAAATGACAAGCTTCATTCTCACAGTTTATATGGGTGTCACAAGGGGTGCCGCATTGATGACATTGTGCAATGACATCTTCTGTAATGCGTTCGCCGCGGCGTTCATCAAAGACAAAGTTTTTCCCGATAAATTTATTTTCAAGGGCATTGTCTTTTACTTGACGGGTGTATTCAATAATGCCCCCCTCTAATTGATAAACGTTTTCAAAACCTTTGTGTTTAAAGTAAGCAGAGGCTTTTTCGCAACGAATTCCTCCAGTGCAATACATCAATAGTTTTTTATCGCTTTTATGGGCCGATAAATCTTCTTCGATGATGGGTAGAGATTCTCTAAAGGTATCTACATCTGGGGTTACAGCTCCTTTAAAATGCCCGATCTCGCTTTCATAATGGTTGCGCATGTCTACACAGACCGTGTTGGGGTCGGCTAATAGTTGATTGAATTCTTCGGCATTGACGTGTTTTCCTTTTTGGGTAACATCAAATGTTGCATCGTTTAAACCATCTGCGACTATTTTTTGACGCACTTTGATGGTAAGTTTAAGAAAAGACTTTAGGTCTTGTTCAACAGCAATATTTAGCCTTACTCCTTCAAGAAAATCAATGCTGTCTAGGTGAGCTTTAAAGGCTTCAAATCTAGGAGCAGGAAGAGAAAGTTGTGCGTTAATTCCCTCTTGAGCGACATAAATACGCCCCAGTACTTCTAGCTTGTCCCAAGCTAAAAAAAGGTGATCGCGAAAAAGTTGAGGATTGCCAATATGCGCATATTGATAGAACGATAAGGTAAGCCGTTCTGTCCCTGCTTCTTCAAGCATGGTCGCTCTTTCTTGCGCACTTAGTTTGTTGTACAGTTGCATGCTATAAACGTTTTTAAGTGTATGGCAAAGGTAAAAAAATCTTTATTGTTTGAACTTTTTTGGGTGTTCAAGAATTAAGCGGCTTGATTATAAGTTTTATTTACAATGATAATCTGCTGCTCTAGTGGCAATTTGGCCGTGAGGTTTAATGTTTACTTTATAGCCCAGGGAGTTGGCCCAGCCTCTTGTAGCATTGACTAATTTGTTGGATTTAAAGTTCTCATCCTCGTTGTAATCCATATCAATTTCGGCTTTAACATCAAGGCTGTTTTTGATCCATTCTGCCACGTCAATACTCATCTCTGTTTCTTTCCAGAGGCGGGTCCACAAATCTTTAATTTGCGGCATCCCATTTTTTTTGAGGATATAGTGTACCCCTCTATTGCCAAAGCGGTAGGCAATCACCGTGATATAACGGGTTTGTTTTGCAATGCTTTGAGAATCTGTCCCAATATGGATATTGACAAAGGGATTTTTCGCTAAAATATTTCGGGTGTGTTCGATAGGGTCAATTGTATTTCCATGGATATCCCTAAATACCTGCGCTTGATTCATTCTTCTAAGATAAAGATTTTCTTTTATGTTAAGACCTTAAAATGAAGAATGTAAACAAGAAAGTTCTACTAATACAGGACTAGCAGTTTTATTTTTTTGGCTTTAAAAGCCAAAGGGGAAGCACGAGGAATAGCGCGAATACCTTAAAGTAAAGTCCCACTAAAGGAACGGCAATTATCATTAAAATCAGCCATTGTTTTTGGGTCATGATTAGGATTGATCTTGATGTGTTTTAATGCGTTCTTTCACCTTTGGAGATAAGTATAAGATGGCGATCATATTAGGGATGCACATAAGTGCAAAAGATAAATCAATGATTCCAATTACTACATCTACTGTTGCAACGGCAGATAAAATAATACTGCCCAGATAGACATAGTTATAGACAAACCCCCATTTTTTTTGGGTTAAAAAATCAAGGCATTTTACCCCGTAATAAGAATAAGTAAAGAGGGTTGAGATCCCAAAAACCAATACCATGAGTAAAAGCAATTGATCTCCAATCCCAAAGAACAGACGATTAAAGGCTTCAAGGGTTAAGACAATTCCATTTAAGTCTTGCCCCAGATAAGCCCCGCTAATGATGATGATGATCCCAGTAATCGAGCAGACTAATACGGTATCTAGAAGCGGTCCTAATGCAGCAACAAGCCCTTCGTGAATGGGTTCTTTGGTTTCTGACTGCCCGTGGTACATAGGAGCATTTCCCACCCCACTTTCGTTAGAAAAAACCGCCCGGCGAATCCCAATTAAAACAAGACCCCAAAACCCACCTGTCACGGCGGTGTTGAGGTTAAAAGCTTCGGTGAAAATGGCGTTTAAGGCAGGGAGGACTAGGGTATAATTATCGATTAAAATAAAAAGTCCCATACTAAAGTAAAGCACCACCATTAGCGGAACTAGTTTCGCAGTTACCTTAACGATTTTTTGTAGGCCTCCTAAAATAACCCAAGCAGCAATTAAGACAAAGACGATTCCTAAAATGATTTTCCAATAAAGGTCCCCCAGTTGTAGGTATTGATTGGGTTGCACAACCGTGACCACGGTTTGTGTCAATTGATTGGCCGTAAAAGCAGGGAGTACGCCAAAGAGACCCGCAAAAGAAAACCAGATGGCCAATGTTTTTCCCATTTTAGGCAAGCCTAAAGTCATATAATACATGGGACCTCCTAGCGGAGATCCATCGCTTTCTTTTTCGCGCAGCATAACCGCAAGAGAGGAGCTGTAAAATTTGATGACTGCGCCTAAGGCAGCGGTAATCCACATCCAGACTAACACCCCTGGACCACCCATATAAATCGCAATGGCTACCCCAGAAATATTTCCCAGCCCAACGGTAGACGCTAAGACTGCAGAAAGGGCTTCAAAACGAGAAATTCCTCTGTCATTTTCTTTTTGAAAAAGAAGTTGTCCTCCTTTTTTTATGTTCCATAAAGCATAGCCTCTCGACTGAAGTAATAAATAGATTCCCCCACCAAGAATAAGGGTTAACATTACCCATTCTAGCGAGCCGATAAGTTCATTCAATAATCCAGCAAAGCTTTCCATGACACGAAAATATAAAAGCCAAGGAGATTCCCTTGGCTTTTATCATTTAAATTGATTGATCTACCAGATGTAGACCCGATCCTCTGTGGGCAAGTACATGCCATCTCCTTCTTTTACATCAAATGAAGTGTAGAAGGCATTCATGTTTCTTAGGGGTTGTGTCGCACGGTTGTAACCCGGTGAATGGGGGTCTGTACGCACTTGGTTTTTAAGTGCTTCATCGCGAATTTTTGTTCTCCAAATGGTTCCCCAAGATAAGAAGAAGCGTTCTTCTGCAGAGAAGCCATCGATGGGCGCTGGTTTTCCATTGTCTTGATGGTGTAAGGCTAAAGCGTCATAGGCTGCATGAATACCTCCTAAATCCCCAATGTTTTCTCCTAGGGTGAATTTTCCATTGATAAAGGTATCTTCTAAGACTTCAATCGCACTGTATTGTTCTGCGAGTCGATCGCCTAAACCGTTGAACTTTTCTAAATCTTTTTCTGTCCACCAATTGACTAGGTTTCCGTCTGCATCATAATCTGCACCAGAATCGTCAAAACCATGAGAGATTTCGTGACCAATTACACCGCCAATTCCGCCATAGTTAACAGCAGCGTCTGCGGTAAAGTCAAAGAAGGGAGGCTGTAAAATGGCTGCTGGGAAAACAATTTCGTTATAAGCAGGATTGTAATAAGCATTCACTGTTTGTGGAGACATATACCACTTGCTTTTGTCGACGGGCTCGCCTAATTCTGCAATGTTTTCTGCAAATTCATAAGAAGCAATATTGACTAAGGCGTCAAAATAAGTGGCTTCACCAGTATCATTTGTCAAGGATA
>JBDNAJ010000046.1:0-5650 GCA_039768455.1 Candidatus Arcticimaribacter sp. | reverse complement strand
GGTGCGTTTTTTAACTGTGCTACATCGTCGTCTTGTTTACCCATGATAAAAGCACCCCCTTCTACAAGGGTCATACCGTAGGGCTTTTCAGGGAACCATTTCTTCTCTTTTACACCGATAAGTTCTCCACGCTTGTTTCCACAGCTGTAGATCAACATCATCGCAAAAATGAAAACAATAATTTTTTTCATATAGTCTTTTAACGTGGGGTGGTCAAATATATTTTATCTAATGCTAATTTTTTCTTAAAAAAATTTAATGTCCATCCTTTTTATCAATCACACTCTCTTAGATGCCCTCCACCAGCGATCTGGCAATACATCACTGCACGCGTCTAAATAATCTTGATGTGTGCAAGATAATAACGTACTTCTTTTATTTTTATTATCTAAATAGTTTTCTGTTCGCATTTCCATCCACCATCTTTGGCTTTTATTACTTTTAAAGAAAATTAATTCTCTATCTGACATTTGGACGGAATACCTTGTAAAACCTTGACTTGTCGCTACTGGATATTCATCAAAACGATTATTTACACCTTCTACAAAATACCAAATAATTTGTGCTAACAATTTATGAAAAATAGTAGAGTTAGGTAAATCAAAGCACCCTAAAACACTAATTCTATCACTAATTCCAGCATATCTAGACATGGCACAAATGGTTCTACTGTCAATCCCATTGGGCATCCCTTGCGGGAAAGTACCATCGGCGAGACCACTTAAAACTTTCATGTCAAAGCTTGCAATATCTGCTTCTCTAAAGACGGGTTCTGTTTTTTCTGGATGATCCAAGACATGACCTAAACGAAATGCTTCAAAAAACAACTTGTCTATAAGGTCTAATTCTTCTTGTGCAATTAGATAAGATTGATAGCCCAAGTTTGTAAAATTAAATAGCTTACTAGGGTTCTGCATGATGATTTCACTCATGTAAGATCGCCCAGATATTAATTCTTCTTCTTGCGAAAAATCAAAACGATTGTCAACAGAAACAATATTTACCCATTGACTTGATTGCTCAAAAGAACGGTATAAGGCTACGGTTAAGTCTTGGCTTCCTCCTAAAAAAATTGGAATAATATTTAACTGCCTTAAATGTGTAGCTATGGCAGACAAGGCGAAATAAGTATCTTCTGGGGTATCACCAGAGGGTAGATTACCTAAATCTGCAACTTTAACATGCCAGTTTCCAGGATAAAGTTGATAGAATTCTCTTCTAAAAGCATCTGTGTCATACTCCATAACGGGGTAATAACTATTTCTACTTTCTTGAATTCCAATAATGGCAATTTTAATTTCCTTTAAATCTGGAAAGCCTAACTTCTCTGTATGAACTTGAATAGATTTTCCCAATACTTGATTAGGCATTAGGGTAGCTACTCCTAATACGGTATCATCTACAGGGGTGAGAAAATCAAAGCTCATTTATTTCTTAGTTTTTCGTTTAGTAGCGGCCTTTTTCTTTTTTGGCTTTTTAGCCTCTAAACGTTTAATGGCTTCTTCCAGGGTGATTTTTGTAGGATCAATGTCTTTCGATAATTCTATTTTGAGTTTTCCTTGAATGATATTCGATCTTCCCCAGCGGGCTTTTTCTACTCGAATACCTTCTTCTTCCCAATTGTGAACAATCTTATCTTTTTCTTTTTGGATTTTATCCTCGATCAAAGTAACTAGATCTTCATCACTCAAATTATCAAAATCATATTTTTTATTGACATTGATAAACATTCCACTCCATTTAATAAATGGTCCAAAACGACCCTTCCCTTTCGTGACGGGTAAATCGTTATAGGTATATATAGGAGCATCTGCTTTTTTCTTTTCTTCGATTAATTCGATGGCTAATTCGCGATCGACTTCCATGGGATTTTTCCCTTTTGGCAAAGAAACGAATATGCTGCCAAACTTGACATAGGGCCCAAAACGTCCGTTGTTTACCGAAACGATTTCTCCTTCGTATTCTCCTAAATCTTTAGGGAGCTGGAATAAGTCAAGTGCCTCTTCGAAACTTATCGTATCGAGTTGTTGATCTTGATTTAAGCTCGCAAAAACAACTGGCTCTTCGTCGTCTGCATCACCTATTTGAGCAATAGGACCAAATTTTCCCAGACGCACTTTTACTGTTCTACCAGAATCTGGATGCTCTCCTAAAACACGTTCCCCAGATTCGCGTTCTGCGTGTTCTTTTACGTGCTTAACCGTAGATTGAAAGTCGCCATAAAAACCTTTGATCATTTTAATCCAGTCTTCCTTTCCTTCGGCGATTTCGTCAAAGTTTTGCTCTACTTGTGCAGTAAAGTTATAATCTAGAATATTTTCAAAGTTGTTGACTAAGAAGTCATTTACAATCATCCCGATGTCTGTAGGGACAAGTTTCCCTTTATCAGAACCGACCATTTCTGTTAAACGACTGGCAGTGACTTCTCCTGCTTCAAGCGCAAATTGCTGATATGAGCGTTGCACTCCTTCGACAGTCCCTTTGGCGATATAGCCTCTATTTTGAACAGTGGAAATAGTAGGGGCATATGTAGAGGGTCGACCAATACCTAGCTCTTCTAATTTCTTTACTAAAGAAGCTTCTGTAAAGCGATAAGGAGGACGAGAGAATCGCTGGGTTGAAACCAGAGATTTTAAATTCAATGCATCGCCTTTTTTCACTGGAGGCAAGATGCCTTGTGCTTCTTCTTCGTCGTCATCTACTCCTTCTAAATAGACTTTTAGAAAGCCTTCAAAAGTGAGGATTTCTCCACGGGCAGTAAAGAGTTCATTATGTTTATCTGCGTCTATTTTCAAGACGGTACGTTCTAATTTTGCATCACTCATTTGCGAAGCAATGGTTCGCTTCCAAATAAGATCATACAATCGCATTTGATCATATTCTGCTGCAATTTTATCCCTGCTTAAGTCAGTAGGACGAATTGCTTCGTGTGCCTCTTGCGCCCCTTTACTTTTTGTTCTAAAACTGCGGGCTTGTGCATAATCTTCGCCATAGCGTCTCCCAATTTCGCCTAAAGCTGCACCTTGCGCTTCTTTAGAAAGGTTTACACTATCTGTTCTCATATAAGTAATTAAACCTGCCTCATATAATCTCTGGGCAAGGGTCATGGTTTTACTTACAGAGAAAAACAACTTCCGTGCAGCCTCTTGCTGTAAAGTGGAAGTGGTAAAAGGAGCCGTAGGGCTTTTCTTTGCTGGTTTAGTCTCTTTAGAAGCTACGCTAAATTGTGCATTGGCGTTTTGAGCTAAAAAGACTTCTACCTTTTCTGCATCATCAAAGGTTGTATTCAAGCCTGCTTTGATCAATTTATTCCCTTCTGTTAAGAACTCTGCCTGAGTTTTAAACATAGAAACAGGAACAAAAGCCTTGATTTCTCTCTCTCGCTCTACAATAAGTCGAACAGAAACAGATTGCACTCGGCCTGCAGATAAACCTCCTTTGACTTTACGCCATAAAACAGGAGATAACTCATACCCCACTAAACGGTCTAGAACGCGACGGGCTTGTTGCGCATTGACCAGATTGTAATCTATCTCACGCGGAGTATCGATGGCTTTTAAAATCGCATTCTTAGTAATCTCGTGAAAAACAATGCGTTTTGTGTTGGCTTCTTTAAGCTCAAGCGTATTCGCTAAATGCCATGCAATGGCTTCTCCCTCGCGATCTTCATCACTTGCGAGCCAGACGATTTCGGCTTTTTTTGCTAGGGACTTTAATTCTGAAACCACTTTTTTCTTGTCTGAAGAGACAATGTATTTTGGTAAAAAATCCCCGTCAACATCTACCCCTAACTCTTTAGAGGGGAGGTCGGCGATGTGGCCAAAGCTGGAAGCCACCTTAAATTCTTTTCCTAAAAATTTCTCGATTGTTTTTGCCTTTGCAGGGGACTCAACAATAACTAAATTTTTTGCCATAATAGATGTTTAACGAGAACAAAAGTAGGTGAATTTTTCTTCGGCTCAAATTTTAAGGCAAGATGAAAAATAAACTTTGTCATAAATGAAGAAAAAAAGCAAGGGATTGTCCTTGACTTTTATGCTGCTAAAAAAGCATGACAAAATGACGGTAATTGCTTACTTTTGTATTGTTTTTGAAAGAGAAAAAATTAACGCCCAACTAAAAGCTTTCCGCAATGGAACAAAGTTTAGACAAAAAAATCACCCCAGCAACAGACGGTGTTGTGATCGATCATTCTTCGAAAAAAGAAGGTGAAAAGTCTGTATATATAGAATCTTATGGCTGTCAGATGAACTTTTCTGACAGTGAAGTCGTCGCCTCTATTTTAGCAAAAGAAGGCTATCAAACCACCTCAAAAATGGATACAGCCGACTTAATCCTGGTCAATACTTGCTCCATTAGAGAGAAGGCAGAATTAACCGTTCGCAAGCGATTGGAAAAATTCAATGCCGTTAAAAAAACGAATCCCAACATGAAGGTGGGCGTTTTAGGCTGTATGGCAGAACGACTCAAGCACAAGTTTCTTGAAGAAGAAAAAATTGTCGATATGGTCGTGGGGCCAGATGCCTATAAAGACCTTCCAAACCTTTTAGCAGAAATCAACGAAGGACGCGATGCGGTAAATGTTATTCTATCAAAAGAAGAAACTTATGGAGACATTGCTCCTATTCGTATCGACTCTAATGGTGTAAGCGCTTTTGTGTCTATCACAAGAGGCTGCGATAATATGTGTACGTTTTGTGTGGTGCCTTTTACCCGTGGCCGTGAACGCAGTAGAGACCCTAAAAGTATACTGCAAGAAATTGAGGATCTAGCGCAAAGAGGATTTAAAGAAATTACTCTTTTAGGACAAAATGTAGACAGCTATCTGTGGTATGGCGGAGGACTTAAAAAAGATTTTGTCAAAGCCACTGCCCTACAACAAAAAACTGCGGTTGACTTTTCAAAATTATTAGCCATGGCAGCAGAAACTTATCCGCGTATTCGTTTTCGCTTTTCTACCTCAAACCCGCAAGATATGACCGTTGATGTCTTGTACACCATGGCAAAATACCCTAATATCTGTAAGTACATTCACCTACCTGTTCAATCTGGAAGTGATCGCATTCTAAAAGAAATGAATCGCTTACATACCCGTCAAGAATATTTTGAATTGATTGACAACATTCGTGAAATCATCCCGGGTTGTGCTATTTCTCAAGATATGATCGCAGGTTTCCCTACAGAAACAGAAGAAGATCATCAAGACACTTTAAGCTTGATGGACTATGTCAAATATGACTTTGGGTTTATGTTTGCTTACTCTGAAAGACCCGGAACACTCGCTGAAAGAAAAATGGAGGACGACGTCCCCCAAGACGTTAAAAAAAGACGATTAGCAGAAATCATTGATAAACAACAAGCACATAGCCGTTTTAGAACCGAAGAATTTTTAGGAAAAACGGTTTGTGTATTGATCGAAAAAGAATCTAAGCGCTCTCAAGAAAACTGGAGCGGAAGAACAACTCAAAACACTGTAGTCGTTTTTCCGAAAGAAAATTATTCTGTAGGAGAGTTTGTCGATGTAAAAATCGAAGATTGTACTTCTGCCACATTACTGGGAACAGCAATAGGAATTTCAGCAGACATATAATACAGACCGCATGGAAAACTTACAAGGCATAAAACAACGTTTTGGAATTATTGGGGTTAG
>JBDNAJ010000045.1:0-15131 GCA_039768455.1 Candidatus Arcticimaribacter sp. | reverse complement strand
TCGCCTAATTCTGCAATGTTTTCTGCAAATTCATAAGAAGCAATATTGACTAAGGCGTCAAAATAAGTGGCTTCACCAGTATCATTTGTCAAGGATAAAGAAGCGTAGTCTTTCCACTTGTCTGGATAGCCCACTTTAACATTGGTCTTGGTTAACTTTTCAATGGCTTTTGCTTTTGTTGCATCGTCCATCCACTCTAATGCATTGATGCGGCTTTCATAGGCTTTGATCAAGTTTCCTACTAATTCCTTCATTTGTGCTTTTGCCTCTGGGGGAAATTTTTGCGTGACATATAGTTTTCCTAAGGCTTCGCCTAAGGTCCAATTAACGGTTCTAATGGAACGTTGTTCCAAAGGTTCTTGCGCAATGGCACCGCGTAAGGTTTTGCTATAAAAGTCCCAGTTAGCGCGATCCATTTCTGTGCTTAAACGACTGGCTGTACCATCGATCAAGGTCCACCATAAATAGGCTTTGATGTCTTCAACACTACTGTTTTTCATCACTTCATCTAGGGCAGAAAAATAGCCTAAATCGGTGAGTACAACAGTGTCGATACCGTCTACTCCTATAGCATTAAAGTATTTTGGCCAGCGAATGCTTGTAGCAATTCCTCCTAGTTCTTCTGTGCTTTTTGGGTTGTAGCGTTTTGCCGGATCACGTCGCGCAACTTTGTCTAAACGAGCAGCGGCTAATTGAGTTTCCACTTTAATTACTTGATCGGCTAAAGCGCTGGCTTCTTCGGCAGACTTGCCTACAAAACCAAACATACGGGCGACATGTTCTGTATAAGCTGCTTTAATCTTTTTAGAATCCTCGTCGTCTTTGAGGTAATAGTCGCGTTCTATTCCTAGAGAACCGGGATAGAGTTGTGGGACATTTTTGTTGCTGTCTTTTGCATCTGCAGAAACGCCAAAACTAAATAACGCGCGACTTCCTTTTGGTAAGGTTTCTTCTAAATAAGTTTGAATATCTGCGATAGAATTAATCTCTGCGATACGGGCTAAATGCGGTTTTAAGGGCTTTATGCCTTGTTCGTTTCGGGTAATGGTATCGTTGATTAATTGAAATAATTGCACCGCCTTAGCTTCATCTGCAGCAGTATCTAAATTGGGGTCATTTGCGGCTTCTTTTAAGATGTTAAGCACATCGGCGTCGGTGTTTTCACGTAATTCATTAAAGCTTCCCCAACGGGTCTTATCGTCTGGAATCTCGGTATTTTTCATCCATGTTCCATTGACGAAGTTGTAAAAGTCATCTTGCGGACGAACTTCAGTATCCATCAAGCTAATATCGATCCCTCCTGTTTTTTTTGACGTAGAATCACACGCAAGGAGTCCAAAAAAGAGCCCACCAAGAAGTAGAGCTGTGTTTACTGGTTTGTTCATAATAATAAGATTTAAAATTTAAATTTACAACTTTAGTTGTTTGGGCGTTAAAATTTAAAACAATTTATTCTTCTTTAACCACAATAAAAGTCGCTTTAGTCCCTGTGGCAAGGTTCCAGCGATTGGCCATCATAAGGTTTCCTTGATCGTCATAGACGCGAACTTCGGCAGTATTAGGACCAGATTCTCCTTGATTTAGAGCGACAAAATCAATTTTATTGAAGCCTGGGATCAATTCAATATCTAGTTTTTTATAGCTTTCAAGTAAGAGAATATTAGGATAAAAGATGTCGTCATTGAATCTTACTTGGACACGGTCTCCATCTGGGTGTTGATGGTCCCGAAAGACAATTCTAACACTTTTAGCACTGCTCTTAAAATCTCCTAGATATTGATCCACCTTAAAATTCCCTGGGTTTTTTTCTGCTTCGGGAGTTTGTAACCGGTCCAAGTATTCTTGTCCTGGATCGATAAATTCTTTTTTAAAGCCCATTTGAATATCTTTTTCAAAGCCTTTTTTAGGGGTATTTGGTTGAGGGCTTTCAGATAAGAAGTCTTTTTGAAGAAAATCGGGTAAAGGATTTTCATCTGGAATTTTTAAGAGAGATTTTGAGGCGGGGTCAACATCAAATTTACGCTGTATAGGTTTGTTTTCGTTTTGTCCCCAGATGGACATCGAACATAGCAATAGAGTGCAGTAAAACAGAAAAAACCGTTTCATAGATCAAACCTACACAATATCTGAGCTTTTTAAAAAGCTTTAACAGGGAATTAATTTATCTGGGATTTGTCTAAAATTGAACGCAAAAACGCTATTGCATAAAATCACAACAGGCTTTTTAACAGTAAATTAGTTTAGGGTTCCTTAAATTTAGCCAAAGCAATGCTTATGAAAAATTTACTCTCCTTTCTTTGCCTTATGTGTTTTGTTGTAAATTCTTTTGCGCAAAACCCTGTGATTCACGATTCAAGAGCTCAACAAGCAGAAGAATTATTCAAAAGTGTGTTGATCAAAAATTTCATTCACCCAGATCAATTAGACGAAGAAAGCTGGACACAATGCCGCTCATCCATAAATGGTTTGTTAGAAAAATTCGAAGAAGACTTTGTCGCTATCCGATTAGAAAAGGCCTTTAAAAACGCTGATGTGACCAATTATTTTACTCCCATTTTTATCTATGCAGATGGGAGAGAATTTAATTTAACGGCCTTTAAAATAATGCAGTAAGTTATTCTAAAATAGCACTCTTCCGCTTTATTTTCCACTTTCCAATCCCTTTTCCAGAAAGACTTTTTTCGGCTTGAGCAGTAAAGGCTTCATGATCATGAGGTGGAACGGCATTAAAAAGATCAGCACAAAAAGCGCCCAAGTTTTCGGCATAATAAAAGTCAAATGTGGCCTCGTTCCCATCGATTACAAAGTTCTCTAGTACCACTAGTTGATCTCCGATGATATAATCGTTCTCTCTTCTAGTGTAATTACTATCCACAGTATAATTTTTAACGGTATTGTCTTGTGTTACTTCAAAAACTACTCTTGCAGTAGTTCCATCTATTATTTCGACGTAGTCAACATCACAACTAAAATTTGTTTCATTGTCTTTTTGGCAAGCCAAAAAAATCAAAACCATAGATAAATAAAGTAGTTTCTTTTTCATTGTCCCAAAAATACAAAAAGATTTTATCAATTTCCTTTTATCTTTATCATTAAACACGCATTATGTCTAAGTTCAACAAAGTTTTAAAATGGCTTAGAAAAGAATTTGATCAAATGTCATTTTCTTTTCTTTTAGTGTATTTGTTTTTAGCCTCTTGGGTGGTTTTTATTGATGCTGCCATTACGCAAAGCTATTTTGATGTAGTAATTAGAGTCTTTTTTGAAATGACAGGTGTTTTGGCTGTTGTTGAAATGCTAAAACGACTTTTCCCTCATTTTAAATGGGAAGATTATACAGGAGAAAATTAAATCATTTTGTAGCCCAAAAACAGCAGGAGATAGATCAACAAATAAAGCCTGTATTGAAACCGCAATTTAAGGTAGGCTTTATCTTCAGGGAATAGATTTCCAAATAAGGCTTGTAGCTCTTTTTTAAATAAAGGGCGGAGGTTGATTTTCCAATCTTCTGTTTGATAAACTAACTTTCTAAACTTACTCCTAAAATAAGTACTGGGAATTCCCCAAAGCAGAAGCAATACAAAGAGCGCTGTTTTCATGTCTAGTTTGTTTAATAATCCATTTTAGTAGGCAAAACGCTTTGGGTGGTATAATTTATAAAACTAACGCGAATTGAAATAATATATTTGACTACATTTAATCGATGTCACTGAAAACTTCTTTTTTATCTGCGCTTGTTTGTTGGGGGATCATCGGTCTGTTTTATTTGACCTATCAATTAAAAATCACTCATGTGCTCGAAGGGTTTTTTCGAGAACTGTTGCTTCTACCAGCCTTTTTTGGAGGGATCTTTTTCAGTATTTATGCCTTAGTACTTTTTATTAAAAAGTGGTAGCTGAAGAGGAATACTGCAACAGACATGGTCTATTTTCTAGGGCCTAAATAAGTGTTAAAGACAATCTTATCAAAAAAATAGCTGAAATAAAAAAGGAGGGTAATTATATAGCTTGTGCTAGGCTTGCGACTTATAATAGAAGCAAATAAAAATACAGGGGCATCCACGTATTAAAATCCTTAACGTATACGGGCATCTTCAAAACATCATTAATCTAGAATGAAAAAACTTCATTACAATAAAAAGCCCCTGTATTAATATTCATAAATATAAGAAAATCAATCCATTAAATGATTTCTTGAGTTTAATTTTTTCTTATGGCAAGGTTAAGATTGAGCGCAACCAAAGCAGTACGATAGACTTGTTGGTTTAAAAGCAAAACAAAAAACCCTCTTAAGAGGGTTTTAAGTAAACGATTAGGTCAATAAAAAAGATTTAATTGTCTTTTCCTGCGAGATTAAAAACACCATTGTCTAGATGTCCCACATGTACATATATTTGATCGGCATGTGCACCGTCGACCATACTCCAAAAAGTTTTTCTAGCCTCTGGATTATCTGTCCCTTGGGTACTCACAGTTTTTGCAAAGTCCTCTATGTTTTTAAAGCCTCCAAAAAGTTCAATGTCAGATCCTGCACCTTTGTAATGGTAGGTTACTCCGCCACCTAATTGTAGACCATCTTCCACATTTGGTCGCGTTTGCCAGTCCATGTAAGCTTTTCCCATTTCGCGCAGATTCCCAGATGTATTATAACTTCCAGTGACAAATACAAATGGGATATCCCAGTCAACATCTGCTTTTCCAACAAAATCTGTCTCGGGAATATAGGCTCTCATTTCATCCCAGTGGCCATCGAAGAAGGCCCACCATTCACGAAAATTTTCACCTATTTCTTCTTTTTCTTCCTCAGACATTGTTTTCATTTTACGGCGCATAACCACAGAGAAATCGTCACTTACTGCGGCTTCAGCAGAAGGATATATATCCATCAATACAATGGTTGCCCCAGAGCCGTACCAATGTCGATAAACCCAAGAGGCCTCTAGGGTGCGTTCTTCTCCCATGGTAAAATCAAACATGATTTTATGTAATTCAACAAAACGCTTAATCTTAGTAGGATGAATGTCGAGGTAGGTTGTTTCCATAATTTTTCGGGCTGGGTTTTGTGCGAATAAGACGGCACAAAAAAGTACGGAGATACTTAGAAGTAAATTTTTCATATTAAATTGGTTTAATGGTTATTACCTACAATATACGCAATTTTTATGGAGCAAGGAGCATTGGGAATTAAGAGAAAACGATTTCGCCTCTGGCGGATATGGGATAAAAAGCGCCCTTTGGTTTTGTTCATTTTACTCAATCCCTCAACAGCAGATGCAACTCAAAACGATCCTACCGTTAAACGTTTAATGGCTTTCGCTGAAAAGGAAGGTTATGGCGGTTTTTATGTGGGAAATCTTTATGCTCACATTACTCCCTACCCAAAAGAGTTATTCAAGTTTGATTTAATAGCAGAAGAGAAAAATAAACAGCATATTAAAAGTATGCTGCATTTATGTAAAGATGTCGTCTTTGCCTGGGGCAATCACGGACAATTACCACAATGGCTAGATACGCTTGTTGAACAACCCCTTTGTTTTGGGCAAAATAAAAACGGCAGTCCTAAACATCCCCTTTATTTAGCGAATGCTACCCGCTTAGTTCTTTATCACCCTTGATTGTTTTAGGCCGTTAATCCACCATCAATAGGTAGGGCAAGACCTGTAACGAAGCTTGCTTTATCTGAAGCTAGCCAAAGCATTGCATCGACTTGTTCTTGAACGTTAGCAAATCGTTTTAGCGGAATCCCCGCCTTTAACTTATCTGGAATCCCTGCGGCAACTTTTTCGATGACCTCTGGATTAAACAAAGGGGTTACGGTAAAGACCGGACAAAGGGCATTGATGCGAATGTTTTTCTTCCCGTATTCCATTGCAGCAGTCTTTGTCATTCCTACCACAGCGTGTTTACTCGCGGTATAAGCAAGAGAATTAGGCAAACCTTTTAATCCGGCGATAGAAGCTGTATTGATGATTACTCCGCCTCCTTGTTTTAGCATAATAGGCAATTGTGCTCTCATTCCATAAAACACTCCAGAGGCATTAATACGCATCACTTTGTCCCAATCGTCCAGAGGGTATTCATGGGTACGGGCGCTGGCGCCTGGGATACCGGCGTTATTGATGGCGATATCTATGTGGCCAAAGTCACTTTTAATCTGATCCATTAACTGCTGTACTTGATTCGCATCACCCACATCACAAGCGATAAAACTGGCTTGACCCCCTTCTTTTTCTATGCGCTCAACGGTAGATTTTCCGCCTTTGGCGTTATAATCAGATACAATTACTTTTGCTCCTTGAGCAGCAAACGCAATTGCAGCTGCCTTTCCTATTCCAGAGGCAGCCCCGGTGATCAAAACTACTTTGTCTTTAAATTCCATACCCTAATTTTACTAAGGGAAAAGATAAATAAATCCCTTGGGATAAAAATGTTTACAGGACAAAAAACCGTGCGAATAAAGAGGGGAGTATTATTTTTTGGTGAATACTCATTAAAATAAATAATCTATTGAAAAAGATTGCTTGTTGGAGAAGCTAAGCATAGTATAGTTGAAATCATTTTTTAAGATTTGGTTTTATAAATAAATTGTACTTTAATCTTTCAAACCAACCGAATTATGCAATTAACCTCTTTAGACTGGTGGATTATCCTTTTGTTTTTTGGTCTCACCTTAGCAGTAGGCCTATGGCTAGCACGCTCTGCTGGTCGAAGCACTACAGACTTTTTCTTATCGGGTCGTAATATGCCTTGGTGGCTATTAGGAATCTCGATGGTTGCCACCACTTTCTCTGCCGATACCCCTAATCTTGTTACGGATATTGTTCGCACGAATGGGGTTGCGGGCAACTGGGTTTGGTGGGCCTTTTTATTGACCGGGATGTTAACGGTTTTTGTTTATGCGCGCCTTTGGCGAAAGTCAGGGGTGGTTACAGATTTAGAGTTCTACGAATTGCGCTATAGCGGGAAAGAAGCCGCCTTTTTAAGGGGTTTTCGCGCCTTGTATTTAGGGGTGTTTTTTAATATCATGATCATGGCAAGTGTTTGTCTTGCTGCCATTAAAATAGGCGGAGTGATGTTAGGTTTTTCTCCGGTTGAAACGGTTTTAGTCGCTTCTGTGATTACGGTAATTTACAGTTCTATGGGGGGATTAAAAGGCGTGATTGTCACCGATTTTTTCCAGTTTATTCTTGCCATGGGAGCAACCTTTTGGGCGGCAGCCTATTTAATTGATTTACCTCAAATAGGGAGCTTAGAACAATTGTTAACCCACCCTAACGTGAGTGGGAAACTAAACTTTATCCCAGATTTAAGCCAACGCGAATTATTGATTACCCTCTTTATTTTACCCATAGCGGTACAGTGGTGGAGTGTTTGGTATCCCGGAGCAGAGCCCGGGGGTGGGGGATATATCGCCCAGCGAATGCTGTCTGCTAAAAACGAGAAACACGCGATCTGGGCAACGCTTTTATTTAATGTAGCCCATTATGCGTTACGTCCATGGCCATGGATTTTAATCGCTTTGGCCTCCTTGATTATTTTTCCAGATCTCAACGCAATTCAAGCTGCTTTTCCAGCAATAGACCCAAATATCATTCGAGACGATTTAGCCTATCCCGCCATGATGACTTTGTTACCAGCGGGAGCGATCGGGTTAATTGTTGCGTCTTTAATCGCTGCATTTATGTCGACCATTTCTTCTCATTTAAATTGGGGCTCTTCTTATGTGGTGCATGACTTTTATCACCGTTTTATCGACCCTAATGCTTCAGAGAAAAGACTGGTGGCTGTGGGAAGGCTATCGACCGTTTTATTGATGGTCTTTTCTGCCCTATTTGCCTTGGTCTTGAGCAATGCCTTACAAGCTTTTCAAATCCTGCTGCAAATAGGAGCGGGGACTGGATTATTGTTTATCCTGCGTTGGTTTTGGTATAGAATTAATGCTTACAGTGAGTTAACTGCCATGGTGGTTTCTTTTGTTTTAGCGATTTATTTTCAAGTGATTCACGCCGCCTTAGGCTTTACGCCTATCGCCAACGATCTTCAATTTTTATTGAGTGTTGGGATTACTACGCTTTGCTGGGTGGGCGTTACTTTAATCACTTCCCCTTCAGATATGGGCACCTTAACTTCTTTTGTGCAAAAGATCCAACCTGGAGGTCCTGGATGGGCTGTAGTTCGTGCAGAAATGTCAGCAGAAGATTTAAAATCGTCTTCCAAGGGGTGGAATGTCCCTCAAGGAATCTTATGCATGTTTATCGGTGCTTTTGCCATTTATGGCGCCCTCTTTAGTACGGGTTATTTTATCTATGGAAAAACCCAACAAGGCCTTTTACTAGGGAGTTTGAGTCTTCTATCTTTCTACCTGCTATGGCGTTTATCAAAAAAAATTATTAACTGAAACCCTTATTGATAAACCTTAATATAGTCGATCACAAATTCTTGTGGAAAGACTGAATGGTCGACCTCTTTCCCGCCAAAATTCCCGCCAACGGCAAGGTTGAGTAACAGGTAAAAAGGTTGATTAAAAGGCCAGACTTCTTGGCTTTTATTTTCTGGGGCAAAGGTATAGACGTTTTCTCCATCGACATAAAAGGCAATTTGATCTTCGGTCCAGTCTGCGGTATAAATATGAAAGCCTTGTTCGATATTTTTTATGGGGGTAGTTTTTGTACTTGCATAGTCCCCATGCCCAGCTTTTGTATGTAGAGAGGTAAAGATTTCATGGGGAGAACGTCCTACATATTCTACAACATCTATTTCGCCACATAAGGGCCATCCCACTTGGTCAATATTAGTTCCCAATAGCCAGAAGGCAGGCCAAACTCCTTTTCCTATTGCGAGTTTAGCACGCACTTCAAAACGCCCGTATTGAAAGGCTTTCTTCCCTTTGGTATTAATTCTCGTTGAGGTATAATGATCCCCTTCTTTTACTGCTTTGATGTAAAGCATTCCGTTTTCTAGGCGATGATTTTTATCAGTATAAATTTGTAATTCGTCATTTCCCCAGCCACACAGCTGCGGACAACCATCCCCTTCAACAATCGACCAGTCGGTTAGGTTCAATTTGTTTCCATCAAATTCGTCTGCCCAGACCAATTTTCTTTCTTGTGCTTGTAGGCTAAATAGGCTTATTATAAGTCCAACGGATGCTACAGTTTTTTTCATCTAAATGATTAAGCTTTTTCGGCTCTTTTAATTTTTAGTTGTGCGGTGATTTCGTTTGCGCGTTCTTCAGAAATATCATAGTTGCGCATGATATACATGGCGGTTAAGGTTCCTAAAATGGGCAGTCCAGAAAAGAACAATCGCAAACCAGTAATGGCCGATTCTGGTTGTACTTCAAGGGCGGTATCAAAACCAATGATAGAAAAAATGGCTCCGCTTAAACCACCAGCGATGGCAAAGCCAAATTTGACCATCCACCAATAGATTGCTCCAAAAACTCCCTCGCGGCGTTTCCCAGACGTCAATTCGTCTAAATCAATAACATCTGCCGTCATGGACATCATGATGGTAAATAAGCCCCCAATCCCGAAAGAAAAGAAGGGTAAGGCGATTAAAAACAAATATGGTTTTCCGGGGATAAATAAGAACCAAAGCATAACATAGCCCAAGATAGAGATCGATTGAGAAACGAGAAATGCTTTCTTTTTCCCCATCACTTTAGACATTTTTGCCACAATAGGAATGACTAAAAAGGTGGTGCATAACGCCCCAACACTCCCAAAGAGGGTAGGCCATATTCCTGCCGCACCTGCGTCACCATTAAAGAGATAATAGACAATGATGAAGAAGGTAAAAGCCGCAACCGTATTAAAAGCATTAAAGATCAAAAAGGTAGCAAAACACAATTTTCTAAAAGGGGCAGATGTGAAGGCTTCGCCAAAGCTATCCCAGATTTTCACTAAGCTTCCCCCAATGTTTTTTAATGTCATCGGAGAATAATTTTCTTCTAGCGTAGATTTACTCTTGATAAAAATAGCGGGTACCATTGCACAAATCGCACAACCTAAGCCTACCCATATGGCTAATTCTCGAACAGCAACATCTGCCGTTTCAAACCATGCAGTGTCATACATAATTACCCAGAACCACGGGGCGATGACCCATGCCCACTGGCCTATCCATTGGGCTACCGCCATAATACTTGTACGCTCGTGAAAATCATTACTCATTTCATATCCCATCGCGACATAAGGCACACTAAAAATGGTTAAGCCTAAATAGAAAACAATGGACCAAAACAAGAAGTAAGCAAAGTTATAATCAACCGGATTAGCCCGAAAAAGTTGCCACATGATCACGAATGAAATCCCCATAATAATGGCGCCTAAAAACACATACTGTCGTCGTCTTCCCCATTTTGACTTAGTATTATCAGAGATAAAGCCCATGACGGGATCTGTCAAGGAATCAAATATTCGTGGTGCAAGAGAGACGACTCCCCACATCCATCCAGGAAATCCTAAGTCCTGAACCAGCACTACAATAAAGATGCTAATGGCAGCAGGAAACATTTGATTCGCAAGCATACCGACTCCAAAGGCAATTTTTTGCGTCATGGGTACTTTTGTAGAAGATAGGTTAGACATGTTTTTTGTTTTAGTTAATTACAACGGTTTGTATTGCTTGTGGTGCAATGCGAATAGTTTTATTGATCGCATTGAGTTTTAAAGCGTATGTTTTTTCTGTTTTCCCTTCATTAAAAACGACTACTGCAATGGATTGATCTGGGTTTTCTGCCGCAGTAATTTGAAGGGCTTTATCTGAACTATTTACGTTTAATACTTTAGCACCAGGGCGTATAAATTTGCTAAAGTGAGACATTACATAGTAGAGGGGGGTAAAGTAGACCTCGTCTTTATCTGGGTCAACAATTACTGGAGCGATGCACCAATTCTTTTTCCAGTTAGGGCCACCTTGACGATCGAGCACCATATTCCAGTCAACCCATCCATCGACCCAATTGTTAAGACATCCAATGATGTCTCTGGCATATCGATTTACTGGAGCGTATTTAGGGTGGAGGTATTTTTTTTCATCTTCTCGCCATTTATAGCCCCAATCTGTCGCTTCTTTTGTCCAGTACCAGGCATCATTTTTCCAAACGGGAATTTCGTCATCTACACAAGCTTCGGTTTGGATCAAGTATTTATTAGGCGCTTTATTATGGGCATATTGTAATGCTTCTGGAAACACTTCATAAGTGCTTTCATACCAGTGGATCGCGGTTCCGTCATAGTGTTGGGCTGTTTCGGCATCTTTGTACATTTCGTCGACCCATTCTTTAATGCCTTCTCTGTTTTGATCATAGCCTAAAATGACGAGCTCTCCTTTTCCGTCTGCTGTCAATTTTGGGCTAAGATGATTTTTGACGAAAGTGGTCATCTCTTGCGGACTGTAAATCATACTTTCCCAGTTATTGCCATTTCCGTGGGGTTCATTTTCTACGGTAAAGCCCCAAATGTCAATCCCTTCTTCGCGGTAAGCATCTACATACTTTGAAAAGAATAAGGCCCAGGTGTCATAGTATTTTGGCAATAATTTTCCGCCTACCCAACTGTTATTGTCTTTCATCCATGGTGCTGCAGTCCATGGGGAGGCAAAGATTTTAAAACCGTCTTCTGAAATGGCCATGGCCTCTTTGATCATAGGAATTAAATCATCCTTGTCTTCTTGAACGGAAAAGTGCTCGAGGTTCATATCGTCTGCGAAGGGGGTATATGAATAGTTACTTACAGAAAAGTCACAAGAGTTCATATGCGTTCTAGTAAGCGAATAGTTAGCCCCCTCTTTCGCAAAATAGGCCTGTAAGATTTTTTCGCGATTCTCTGTTCCTAATTGATTGAGTAAATAAGCACTTGCTTCTGTAAACGCACCTCCAAAACCGGTAATGGTTTGTTTCTTTTGGTTTTGATCGATGACGACTAGAGCAGGAGTCGCGTCACTTTTAAAGTCATCTATTTGAGTGAGATGATGCCCCTCTTCAGAGGTTTCATAAACGGTCACTTTATTCTTTTTATCTTCCGTTTGAAAATTAAAAAGTGAAAGCGCTATTAAGGTGAAAAGTTTTATCATAATTTAGGTTAAATTATAATTCTGTGTATTTTTTTTGCAGCACAAAAAAGGCTTCTTTTTTATTACGATCTATATCGACGATTCCCCAGTATTCTTCATTAGGAGCTCCATCATAGGGGACGCCAGAACTAAAGGGTGCCCAGCCTCCTTGATCTTGTTGAGCTGGATTTCCAGCTTTCCACCAACCGTCGGTAAATGAAAATAGTGCAACGCCATTGACAATATCTGGTTGTTCAAAGATTTGGTCTAAAATGACCCGGGTAGCATCTGCTTGCGCAGGTTGATTTTCGCCGGCGAGATAATCATCTTTTGGCGCAGCCATAAAACTATCTGCTCCAGCTTCAGAGAAATAGAGGGGGAGCTCGCTTCTTTCTTCCCATTCTGTGATCAAACTGCCGGGTTGATCCCAGCGATAGACATTGACTCCCCAAACATCAATGTTAGGGTTGCTTTTAAGCACCTCTGCTGTGGGGATTTCACCATGCGCTGTAGCTACTGGATGATTTTGATCGATGTCTTTGATCTTTTGGGCCGTGTTGTTTAAGGCGGAGTACCATTTGGCGATATCGCCTTCAAACCATTCTGGATGGAAGTTGTATTCATTGCCTAATTCCCAAAACAGTATGGAAGGATGTTTTTTGTATATTTTAATATACTCAATGATAGACCCAGAAGCGATATCAAACTGTCCTTTTTGATTATAGCCAAAGCCCATAATTAACTTTATTCCTGCCGCGTGAATTTGATCTAAAACAGCCAGGTCGTCAATAGGTTCATACACTCGAATGGTGTTGATTCCAGCTTCTTGCATAAGTTGAAGATCCTGTGTTAAGGTGCTAAAACTGCGCTTTGTTTCCCCTTTAGGCACGGGGTGATAACAAATGCCCTTGATTAGGTAAGGGCTGTTGTTGAGGAAGATTTTTCTCCCTTTTGTTTGCACCAGCGTACTGGACTTTTCCTCACAACTAGTAAGCAGAAGGCTAAGCAAGATCAGAAAGCTTACAGTACTTTTCATGCTTTTGTTTTAGGGGCTTTACTTTTTGCTAAAACCTTTTGAAGATTCCCTTCAAATGTTTTGCTGATCTGAGGTCCGTTTTCTTCTCGACTTAACCCGTTAAAAACACCTTTGTCTACGAGTTCCCACAGGGCGTATTTTGCTTTTCCGTCAATGGTAAATAGGCCAAAGTTGTTTTCTGACGCCAAGGGGCCATTAGGGTCTTTCCATTGTTCGTCAAAGGCTGAAAAGTAAACAGTTGTAATGTTGTTCTGTTTAGACCATTCTTGAATTTTTTGATAGTAGAGCGCTTGTTTATATTCATCTGCAGCATGAGAACCATTGTCTCCATACAAGCCTTTTGAAGCAGTTGACCAACCGCTTTCTCCTATATGGATGGGTTTGTCTATTCCTAAGGTCGCTAAGTGATTTTTCACTGCATTGTATTGTCCTATCGCATAGTTTAACGCTCTTTCCATCCCCGCCTCAATGCTTTCTTCTTTTGAGGTGTTCTCATTGTTTTTAGTTACCCAAAAGTCTTCATTGTAGTGGGTATCGTGAAATGGATAGGTGTGGATGGATAAATAATCTACGGCTTTGATTAATTGGGTAAGCGCATCTAGATGATAGCTGTCGTCTCCCCCTCCCCAAGAGGCGAAATTATCTGAGCTTGTAATCCAAAGATCAGTGGGTAATTTCCCTTCTTTCTTTAAGCCTTGTAAATGATTGACCCATTTTAAAATGATATTTGGCTTTACATAATAGGCTTCTTGCCAATGCACCATGGCTTCATTGCCTACCGCAATGACTTTAACAATCTGCGGATATTGATTGGCTAAGCGAACAGCTTTCTCTATCTCAAGCGTATTGTTTTCTATTGCTCCAACACTGTGATCCCTTTGATCTGTCCAGGCGCCTTTACAGTCTATCCATGTGCCCAACATTACATACATTTCAAAAGAAGGGTCTTCTTTTTGTAAAGCGTCGATGGCCTTTAAGAGCTTAGGGGAATGATCGAATTGCAAATCATAAGTCCGCAATACCCTAATCCCCATGGCATGTAAAATCTTTACATCATTTTGTAGTTGGACGATTGTGGGTTGTATGTCGCGGGAGGTACTGCGATATCCCCCATAGGAGATGGCAGGGTAGGATGGATTCCCCAAAATACTTTCAGCGTTTATGGCTGCTTTTTCTTTGGGATTCTTTTGAGGGTAATCGCAGCTTAAAAAAGCGAAGCAAAGGAAGCACATAAGCATGCTGTAAATGCTTTGGCGAATGCCTAAAAAAGAATAATCCAACTGTTTCATCTAAATCTTAATTTCTACTTCAATCTTTTCGATGGTATTATTTCTCGCGAAGAGTTGGGCTGTTGTTTCTTTGTCTAAGCCTTGACCTCCTAACGTTTTTTGTCGCCCATCTGTGTAAGAGATGGTGATTTTACTTTCGGTGGCTTTTTTGTAAACAACAGGCACTTGGCAGTAAGTAAAGACCAAACTATCTTTTGATAGTTCAAGCTCTTTTCTCTCTCCAATAAGATTGTAATAAGAGAAGGTTTTGGCTTCGTTTAGAAATTCGTTTTCATTTAATAAAGCGGGATCAAAATGAATCTCACCTTGCTGGATACGTACTCCTAATTCGCCAAAACGACTTAGTATATCTTCTTTCACTTGGCCCGTCATACCGGGTTGCTGTGCGCCTTTTCCTCCTGGGGTGTGTGAATAGGGATCACTAGGGAAGGCCCCGTAATCTTCCGGAGATTTATGTGCGCCAATCCCAGCTACAATCTCGTAATAATGCTTGCGCAATTGTGCAGTGATCGCTTGATCTTCACCATTAATAATGGCCTGATTAACGACCTCAAAACCGGCCAGTGCTAATTTTGACACCATGTGCCAGTAAATCGAACCTAAACCTTCATAGCCGTAGAAAGTTCCCGATCGACCTGTAAAGGCTTTGTGATTAAAGACCTCTTCAAAGATGGATAAGATTAAGTCACTGTCTGTATCGACTAAAGCAGTATAGGTTGACGGTAAATTCGCCAAGGCTTGCTTTAAGTC
>JBDNAJ010000002.1:0-10351 GCA_039768455.1 Candidatus Arcticimaribacter sp. | reverse complement strand
GTGGATTACCTCAACCGTTTTAGAACGGCCAAAGAGAAAAGAATGGTCTTGGAAGATTTGGCCGCAGGCAAAATTGATATTTTGATTGGGACTCACCAATTAGTTGGAAAAGGAGTCGCTTTCAAAAACCTGGGTTTACTCATCGTTGATGAAGAGCAAAAGTTTGGGGTTTCAGTCAAAGAAAAATTAAGGGCTTTAAAGACAAATGTAGATGTATTGACCTTAACCGCAACACCCATCCCACGAACCTTACAGTTTAGCTTAATGGCCGCCAGAGATTTATCGGTCATCGCCACTGCTCCCCCTAACCGTTATCCTATCGAGAGTGAAGTGATTCGCTTTAATGAAGCAATGATTCGCGACGGGGTGCTCTATGAAATGCAACGCGGCGGACAAGTATACTTTATTCATAACCGAGTCGAAAATATTCAAGAAGTAGCCGGCATGTTACAACGCCTTGTGCCAGATGCACGAATCCGCATCGGGCATGGACAAATGGACGGGAAGAAACTGGAGAAGAACCTGCTCGAGTTTATGGATGGGAAATACGATATCTTGATCGCGACTACCATCATTGAAAATGGATTGGATGTGCCAAATGCCAATACCATTTTTATCAATAATGCGCAGAACTTTGGACTGAGTGATTTACACCAAATGCGCGGGCGTGTGGGACGTAGCAACAAAAAAGCCTTCTGTTACTTTATCACGCCACCCCTAAGTGCCATGTCGAGCGATGCCCAAAAACGTATCCAAGCCATAGAACAATATGCCGAGTTGGGTTCTGGGATTAAAATCGCCATGAAGGATTTAGAAATTCGTGGAGCTGGGGATTTATTAGGCGGAGAACAAAGCGGATTTATCAACGATATCGGATTTGAAACCTACCAAAAAATCTTAAAAGAGGCCGTCGATGAACTCAAAGACAATGAGTTTAAAAACCTCTATACTTCTGAGGAAGAAGAAGGGCCAAAATCCTTTGTCAAAGAAGTTCAAATCGACACTGATTTAGCCATTCTCTTACCCGACGATTATGTCAACTCTGTAAGTGAACGCCTATCCTTGTATAACCGAATTAGCGAACTTAAGAATGAGGAGGAATTGCAACAATTCCAAAAAGACTTAGAAGACCGTTTTGGTCCTATTCCCTCTCAAGCCGAAGACTTACTCAACAGTGTTCGCTTAAAATGGAAAGCGCTGGAGTTAGGATTAGAACGTTTGATCTTAAAAAGAGGACAATTGTCTGGCTATTTTATCGCCGACCAAGAAAGTGAGTATTATCAAAGCGAACGCTTTAACCATGTGTTGCAATGGGTACAACTAAGTGCTGGAAAGATAGAACTCAAAGAGAAAGAAACCCGTCAAGGTTTACGCCTTCGACTGGGGATTAAAAAGGTAGATAGTGTTTCTGCTGCCTTAGAACAGCTTCCAGACCTATAAGTCTTTTAATTCTTTGATGGCTTTAAAAGCTGTATTTACCTGGTCTTCACCAACTATAATAGTAAACTCATTTGAGGTAGAAATCACTTCATAAATGTTCACTCCCTCCCAAGACAATCGCTGGAAAATAAAGTAATAAATTCCTGGAATGGTCACATTTTCAGTGGGTAATTTAATCGAGATAGACGATAAGTCTTCTGTCTTTTCAATCAAACGCTCTGACTGAAAATAATTTTCCAACTGAGCCGCAGCATTACTGCTCACAATAATATTACTCTCTGTCACCCCACGCGAAGAAGTATAGAAAACATTAGGGTTGTCATTGACTTCATTTAAAAACTGGGCTTGAGCATTGAGCAAGGTTTCAGATATTTTAAAACTAAAATCAACTAAGTTTGATCGTACCGTTATATCGCCAATTCCTTTTAAAACTTTCACAATCTTGTGTGTAGACAAGAATTCTAAATTATCTGAAATTCTTTTTAAGGCCATCACAATTGCTCCACTACGGGCAGGTTTCTGCAAGGTTTCTTCAATTTCAGGTTGAATTTGTCGTGCCAAAGAAGTCAAGTTAATGATGCCTTGGGTCATGGCAGTAGACAAATAAGGTTTAGTCTTGATGTACTGTTCAACAACGGAAGCGATGGTCTTCATGTGAAATATTTTGCGCAAAGATAAATTATTATACTAAATGTTACAAATAAAACATTTATTTAAAAGGATAAAATGCATTAGGGAGATGCTCCAGTTTCCACTCCCCTCTTTCGAGCACATAACTCATAATATCGAAACGCACTTCTACGTCTAAATTTCGTTGTTGAATATAAGCGTCGATGGCCATGACTAAGAGTTGGATTTTTTTCTTAGAAACAAAACTTTGTGGATCACCAAAGTAGGCAGAGCTTCGCGCCTTGACCTCTACTGCGACAAGGAGATCCTCTTTTTGAACGATCAAGTCTACTTCTGCTTTGCGATAGCGATAATTCTTTTGGAGGATATGAAAGCCAAGGTTGCGGTAATAGTCAGCAGCGCGCTTTTCGGCTTCCTGACCGAAGTTGTAGGAAATGGACATAGGAATAGATTTGTGAGAACAGACTAAAAATAACAGAATTAGGGCAGAAAAAATCTTATTTTTGCCTAAAAATTACTCCATGGCGCTCAAGGCGAAAAGATATACAGTTACTGCAGCTCTTCCTTATACAAACGGTCCCATCCACATTGGTCATTTAGCCGGTGTCTATGTCCCTGCCGATATTTATGTGCGTTATTTGCGTGCGCAAAACAAGGATGTCGCTTTTATATGTGGAAGTGATGAGCATGGAGTAGCCATCTCAATCAGAGCAAAAAAAGAAGGCGTAACGCCAAAAGATATCATCGACAAGTATGATACAATGATCAGAACTTCCTTTCGACAATTGGGAATTTCTTTTGACAATTATTCGCGTACCTCAGCTGCGATTCATCACGAAACGGCAGGAGATTTCTTTCAACAAATGCATCAAGATGGTAAGTTTATCGAACAAACCACAGAACAATTATACGATGAGGAAGCGAAGCAATACCTCGCCGACCGTTTTGTAACGGGGACTTGTCCTAAATGTGACCATCCAGAAGCCTATGGGGATCAATGTGAAAACTGTGGTAGTTCATTAAACGCCACTGATTTAATTCAACCAAAATCAACCCTCTCTGGAAGTGTTCCAGCATTAAAAGCCACCAAACACTGGTTCTTACCCTTAGATCAATATGAGGGATTTATCAAAGAGTGGATTTTAGAAGGACATAAAAACGACTGGAAACCCAATGTTTATGGCCAAGTCAAATCTTGGGTCGACGACGGACTTAAGCCCCGTGCGGTAACCCGAGACTTAGATTGGGGGATTCCTGTACCCGTAGAAGGTGCAAATGGAAAGGTATTGTATGTCTGGTTTGATGCCCCCATTGGGTATATCTCTTCGACCAAAGAATGGGCCGCCAGAGAAGGAAAAGACTGGGAGCCTTATTGGAAAGACGAAGGGACAGAACTTGTCCACTTTATTGGGAAAGACAATATTGTCTTTCACTGTATCATTTTCCCTGCGATTTTAAAAGCTGGGAAAGAATATATTTTACCCGAAAATGTTCCGGCGAATGAGTTTCTTAATTTAGAGGGAAATAAAATTTCGACTTCAAAGAACTGGGCTGTTTGGTTACATGAATACCTTGAAGAATTCCCCGGGCAAGAAGATGTATTGCGCTATGTCTTGACGGCCAATGCTCCAGAGACCAAAGACAATGACTTTACTTGGAAGGATTTCCAAACCCGAAACAATAGTGAACTTGTGGCCATTTTTGGGAACTTTATCAATCGCGCTGTCGTGCTTACCCATAAATACTATGAAGGAGATGTTCCTGGCTGTGGAGAAATTTTAGCCCAAGATCAAGCGGTCCTGGATGAACTCAAACTTTTCCCAAAACGCGTGGGAGATTCCATTGAAAAATACCGCTTTCGCGAAGCGAGTCAAGAACTGTTAAACCTCGCAAGATTAGGGAATAAATACCTCGCCGATGAAGAGCCGTGGAAACGCATCAAAGATGCGCCAGAACGCGTTCCTACCATCATGCATATTGCCCTGCAAATTGCAGCTGCACTATCTTCTATCTGCGAACCTTTTTTACCGCATAGCGCGGAAAAATTAAGAACGATTCTTAATATTGACCATCCGCTTTCGTGGCAAGCGATTGCAGAAGACAGCACTTTAATCCCTGTTGGGCACACTATTGGAAAACAACAGTTGTTGTTTGAGAAAATTGAAGATGCAACCATTGAGGCTCAGTTGGCAAAATTAGAGCAAACCAAGGTGGCTAATGAAAAGGAAGCCAAAAGTCTTCCACCGCAAAAAGAACTGATTAGTTTTGAGGATTTCACCAAACTCGACCTACGTGTAGGCACTATTACTGCTGTAGAGAAGGTTAAAAAAACCAAAAAACTTTTACAACTTCAAGTTGATTTAGGGGAAGAAGTTCGCACCATCGTTTCTGGTATTGCAGAGAGCTTTACTCCAGAAGAAGTCGTGGGGAAAAAGGTTACCGTACTCACTAATTTAGCTCCGCGAAAAATTCGAGGTGTTGAAAGTCAAGGAATGCTTTTAATGAGTGAAGACGCCGAAGGAAATATTGTAATGGTTAGCCCAGACCAGGGCGCCGAAAATGGCTTCCCGATCGCTTAATGCTTTCTATCGCCTTCCATCCTATCTATCAACTCCCCTTACCAGAAGGACACCGTTTTCCTATGGAGAAATATGACCTTCTCCCTAAACAATTGTTGCATGAAGGAACCTGTTCGCAAGCAGACTTTTTTGAACCCACAGCGATTGATCAGCACAGTATTGAAAAAGTGCATTGCCCTGACTATTTGCAACGCTTGCTAACATTACAGTTAGATCGAAAAGAGGTAAGGAAAATTGGTTTCCCTTTAAGTCAACAACTCATTGATCGAGAAATCATCATAGCCGGGGGAACAGTAGAAGGGGCAAAACGCGCCTTAAAAACTGGGATCGCTATGAATATCGCCGGAGGAACCCACCATGCTTTTTCCAATTGCGGAGAAGCCTTTTGTTTATTAAACGACCAAGCTATAGCGGCACAGTATTTATTGGACCATCAATTGGCCAAAAAGATTTTAATCGTTGATCTTGATGTTCATCAAGGCAATGGCACTGCAGAAATTTTCAAAGACAATCCTGCGGTATTTACTTTCTCTATGCACGGGGCAAAAAACTACCCTTTTCAAAAAGAGACAAGTGATCTAGACCTTCCGCTAGCCGATGGAATGGAAGATGAAGCCTACCTCAACTTACTCAAAGAAACACTGCCTACTTTGCTAGATCAAGTCCAACCCGATTTTGTCTTTTACCTTTGCGGGGTAGATATCGTTGCAACCGATAAACTAGGACGCTTAGGAATGAGTGTCGCAGGTTGTAAAGCCCGCGATGCTTTTGTCTTAGGATTACTGAAAGAGAAAGAAATTCCTGTTCAGTGTAGCATGGGAGGAGGATATTCAAAGGATATCAAAATTATCCTAGACGCCCATGCCAATACTTTTAGAATAGCGCAAGAGCTCTATAGCTGATGCCAGGTTGCCCCTCTTAAATTAGCAGCTGCGATAACAATATCTTTTCGGCTAATTTGTCCTAGTAAATTTCCATTTTCGACCACAGGAAAGCGTCTTCTACCGGATTTATAAAATTTAGAGGCAGCATCAAAAAGGCTCATAGTCGCTGGAAGAGTTTCGACCTCTTTGGTCATGAAATGACCTACAGATTTATCTAAAATAGGCATGTTAAAATAACGGCTGTCCGATATCTCTTTCATACAATCCCCTTCTGATATAATACCGATTAAACTCATGTTTTCATCAATGACAGGTCCTCCAGAAATCTTGTGCTTAATAAAGGCCTTCATTACATCGTGGATGCTTTGATCGACGGTAAAACAAATAATGTTTTTTGTCATTATATCTCTTACCACCAAGCTGGCGGGTTTTGATTTTTTCTCGGTAGCTCTAGGGCCTTGGAAACTTTTAACTGCCATGATTCTATTGTTTTGGTTTTTATTAAGGTACAAAAATTTAAATAAGTAGTTGATTCTGGCCTAAGCTTAAGTATCTTTAGAGAAGAAAATGAGCGGACAAAACAGTAAAACAGTAGGTATTTTAGGCTGTGGATGGCTAGGACTTCCGCTGGTAAAACAGTTGGTTGAGTTGGGGTTTGAAGTGCGTGGTTCGACCACTCAAAACAATAAACTAGCTATAATCGAGCAAACGGGCACCCATGCCTTTATCGTTCAATGTGAAGAAGATGGCTGTAGTGGTTTAGCTGCATTTTTAACAGGAATATCGATCTTAATCATCAATCTTCCTCCTGGGCTTAGATCTAATCCAAATCGGCGTTTTGACTTAGTCCTGCAACAAATTCAAAAGGAAATTATCGCGCGCGGGGTAGAAGAAGTGCTCTTTATTAGCAGTACTTCTGTTTATGGTCAAAGCAGTGGATTAATCACGGAAGAAACCCCTACAGAGGCAGTGACTGAAAGTGGAAAACAGCTGGTTAGTTGTGAACAGCTTTTGTTAAAAAGCACTGCTTTTAACACAAGTATTATCCGTTTTGGTGGGTTAGTAGGACCTAATCGACACCCAGTATTCAGCCTAGCAAAAAGAGCTCAAATCGATAATCCTGAAGGAGAAATTAATTTTATTCATCTGGATGATTGTATCAAAATGATTACACGCTGTGTCCAGTCTTTTAAAGGGAATAGCGTTTATAACGGAGTGAGCCCTTATCACCCTAGCCGCAAAGAATACTATACAGCAATGGCCAAAAAAGTTAGCATTCAACTACCTCCGTTTACAAAGCAAAAAGGAGTGAGCCGAATTATTTCTTCTAAAAAGGCAGAAACCGACTTGAAGATGCAATTTATAGTGGAAAACTTGTTGACATTATAATAAATCTAATTGTAAAACCAGTTATTTACTATTGTAATTTAGTAATTGTTAAACGCAATCATTTTGGCAAAGGAAAAAGACATTATTGTTTTACTTGAACGTCTACTCAATCAAAGTAGACAGTACAAATTAATGTATCTTAATGCTGCCGATAAGCACAATCTTCCTACTTACAAACGATTTTGTAATCAGCAAGCACTTTATCGCAATAGCATGTTCAATGATTTTAGTGTAATCCTTTCTGATTTTGATATCGAAACAGAAGATGTACTTTTAAAAAAACCTGATATTCATCAATTAATGATGACAAACATTAAACGAGAACAAAATAATCTTTTTAATATATGTTTAGCCCAAGATCTTCTCTTCAAAGAAAATCTTCAGTCTTTAATTGCAATTGATATTTCTGAAAGAAACCAAGGAATTTACAGCAAGCAACTGCTCAAAATCAATGCTTGCATTGAGTACAATGAAGTCTTTAGTCAAGAAATGGTGACCAAAGAACTATTCTCTTCTGGCCTTTAATTTAAGCTTATTCGCGCTTTCCCCTTCTCCTTCGTTTTGATTTACCACTCCTTCTTCTTGAACATCAAGAGAAAAATCTTCTATCCTTTTTAAGTAAGCGGCATAGGCCTCAAAAAGATGCTTAAAACTTTCATCTAGTTCTTCTTGCTGTTCTTCACTGCTGTAGTAACGCGATTTAAGGAGTTCTGTTTTTACAACTTTAAGTCTACTTTTAATTTCAGGGGTGTCAAAAGGTGCTGGAATAGAAGAACGCAACAATTTGTTGCATTTAATAATTACCCCAAGCAGAAAAGGGCTAATGCCCTCTGGATTTAATTTAGTTAAACCTTCCATTGATTTAGTAAAGGCAGAAAATTCTGCAATGGGCAACAACAAAGAATCAATCAGTGCATCTTCTTTAAGTTGATAGACGACAATATTATCTTGTTTTACTTGGATAGGTTGTTGTTCAATAACCTCAGGAGTCTTTTTTTCTGTGGTCGTATCTCCACAAGCGCATAATAATGCTAAAACAAAAAGAGAGAGAAACTTAAAGCGCATTTTGTAGCGTATTAATTTGTAAAAGAAGGATGGTGAAAAAAATGATTTGTAAAAGGAATAAATGATGGGTAAAATTCCCTTTTAGTTCAATTTTAAGTCCGTGATAAATAATATGCAAAGGCAAGGCAATCGCTAACCAACCGATGTAATTTTGTAGCGGAGCAACGCCGCCTGTAAATTCCCAAAAATCTAGAATGGGAGCAATAGGTTCTATCACAAAGTCTAACAACAACATTAGCCCAACCCCTAACAATACTTTAGTATAAAAATTCCCAGCTAAATCTGCTGCAATGGCACCACAACAAATCACGAGGATAGACCAGTTTACTCCAATAAGCCATGGCACCCCAGCGACTTTCCAACCTAAAGCCTCGCCGTATTGGTAATGCCCAAAGATCAACCCATAATTTACCCCTAGTGCCTCTGCAACCATCCCAACAATAAAAGCAATAATGGCAACGATAAATACTTTGGTTGACCTTCTACTAGTAATCATTAAAAGCAAGAAAGACAATAAAAGGTTAATGGGTGTCGCCCCTACAAACCACTGAGAATCTCCATAAAGAATCCCCAAAATACCGCATAAATGAAACAACCATATAATCCCTATGGCAATGTCATTAAACTGTATGGGCAATTTTTTTATCATGATGCGTAGAGAATTCGTCGCTCACTATTTTAGCAGACAAAAGACACAATGGAATCCCGCCGCCTGGGTGAACACTCCCTCCACAAAAGTAAAGGTTTTTAAATTGACGAGAAAAATTAGGATGGCGTAAAAAGGCAGCCATTTTGTTATTGCTTGAAGTACCGTATAAAGCCCCTAAATAGGACTGGGTTTTTTGTTCGATTAAAGGTGGGCTTAAGACCTCTTCTGCTACAATATGAGGCGCCACTTTTTCGCCTAAAGTCCGGTCGATTTTTGCAATTACATATTCTTTTAAAAGCGGAATTTCTTTCTCCCAATCTAAATGCTCTCCTGCCGGAGTATTGATCATAACGAACCAGTTTTCGTGACCAGCTGGCGCATCTTGTGGCACATTTTTAGCCGTTATATTGATGTAAATAGTAGGGTCTGGGAATAGTTGTTTTGCGCTAAAAATGGTTTCAAACTCTGCTGGATAGTCCTCAGAAAAAAGAATATTGTGTAAATCTAATCCTGGGAAAGATTTATTCATTCCCCAATAAAAAATCAGGGCAGAGCTCGATCGTTCTTGACTTAAAGTCTTTTCCGGTGCCTTTAGTTGTGGCAATAGTTTTCTATAAGTAGGATGAACATCCATATTCGAAATAACAGCATCTGCCAGGTGCTTATGTCCCGCTATAGAAACTCCTTCTACCTTATTTTTTGTGTAGAGGATTTCATCCACTTTTTGATTAAAGTGAAATTTCACGCCTTGTCTTTGTGCAAGTTCATAAAGGGACTTACTGATGCTCACCATCCCCCCTTCTGGAATATAGGTCCCATAATGAGACTCCAAGTGTTGAATCAAGGTCATGATTCCCGGAGTTTGATAAGGAGAAGACCCGCTATAAGTAGCAAAACGATTGTACAACTGAACTAAATGAGGTTCTTTTAACGCAGCTCTATTAACTGCATCCAGGCTTTTATTAATTTCAAAAACAGGTAGTTGGCTTAGTGCTTTAAGGGTTTTAAACGAAAACAAGGTACTCCATCTGTGCAGTGACTTTTCTAAAAATAAGTCTACGGTTAAATCGTATTTTTTTTTGGCTTTAGCCAAATATGCCTTCAAAACTTTAGGGGAAACGCCTAATTGTTGTTCCACTTCTTCCAAGTACTTTTCTTGATCACTATAAGCGCTTAAGCGTTTACCATCTTCCCAAAAGTATTTACATGCAAGCTCTTTTTTTTGATAATTAAAATGATCCCTGGGATCTTCGCCACACAAGGCAAATAATTCATCGACATAATGGGGCATGGTAAAAAGCGACGGACCAGCATCAAAGCGATATTGATCTATCGAAAAAGCACTCAACTTCCCACCGGGATAAACGTTAGCCTCAAACACTTCGACGGCATAACCTTTAGCATTTAATCTAATCGAAGCCGCTATACCCGCTATCCCCGCACCTATAATAATGACCTTTTTCTTCATTAAACTAATTGTTGATCGTTAATAATATTAAAGCGTGCAAAAAGGTCTTCACTATACCAGCGCTCTTGTTTTGTTTGCTTTACGATTTCTTTGTGCGCCTGATCGCGGTAGGCAAATTGCATTACATCTTCCATAGAATCCCAGATGCTAATGGTGGCTTGTTGAATAAATGGCCATTCTCCTATCCCTTTATAAAAATCAACTCCTTTTGCGTTTTCGATGGCTTTGCTTGCCTTCGGCACAGCAC
>JBDNAJ010000044.1:0-12434 GCA_039768455.1 Candidatus Arcticimaribacter sp. | reverse complement strand
GTCAGCGTATTGATGCAGAAGGGAAAGCAACCGCTAACCGCATTTTAAGTGCATCATTGACCGATAAGATTCTTCAAGAAAAAGGGATTGAAGCGACCATTAAATTATCAGAATCTCCAAATTCTAAGGTGATTGTGATAGGAAGTGGAAAAGATGGTCTTCCGATTATCTTAGGGAACCAATAAAGCAGTAGTTCGTAATGAACTTAATTAACCCTTTCTTTAAATAGAAAGGGTTTTTTATTGCTCTACGAAATATTTACCTACTCCTTTAGTCATTCCCTAAACGACTATATCCATTTCCAATACTTCTCAAGCTTAACCTTACATTTGGTGTTAGTAATAGATACTTTCCTATATAGGTTGCGATTGCATGAAGTCCTCCATGCCCTAGCTGCGCAAAAGAACTATAATCACTCCCGCCTACAACATCAATCGATCCACCAAGGGCCAAATAGATATTTCCTGTAACCATACCATCACTATCATTAATCGACAATGCATCTGCCCCTATATGACCAATTTGAGCATAGTTAAATGTTCCTCTATTGAAATTGTGCTTCTTTTCTAAACGAAACATATATTCTTTTAAAAGAAATAAATATATTTGCACCATCAATGAAAAAAAACCATTTACATATCCATCATACTCAATATCGTTCAAACGAGCGTTAATGGATCTGTAGACCCTATAACTAACCCGTTTGATCTTCAAGCGGGTTTTTTTATTTAAACCCATTGAGGTTAAACAAAAAAATGAAATATGATTAGAATTGCTATTCAAAAATCTGGCCGCTTAAACACTGAATCTCTTGCTTTATTGAAGAGCTGTGGCATCGCCATTGACAATGGAAAAGATCAACTAAAGGCTGCAGCGAGAAACTTCCCGGTAGAAGTGTTCTTCTTGCGCAATGGAGATATTCCGCAATACTTAAGAGATGGCGTAGTGGACCTGGCCATCTTAGGGAGCAATACTTTAGTTGAAAAAGGAACTGATCTAGAAGTGATCGAAGAGTTGGGCTTTTCAAAATGTCGCGTTTCTATTGCCTTGCCTAAAGGAAGTGCTTATAACGGCGTCAGTGATTTAGCCGGAAAAAAAATTGCGACTTCTTACCCCAATACGGTAAAACAATTTTTAAAAAAGAACCAAATAGAAGCTGATTTGCACATCATTAATGGTTCTGTAGAAATCGCTCCTAACATCGGTTTGGCGGACGCCATTTGTGATATTGTTTCCAGTGGAAGCACTTTGTTTAAAAACAACCTAACCGAGGTGGTTAAGATCTTGGATTCTCAAGCAGTTTTGGTACAAGGAGCTAAGCTTACGGAAGAACAAGAACGCCTAATAGAAACCATTCGTTTTCGCATACAGGCGGTATTAAGAGCGAAGAAATCCAAGTACATCTTGCTTAACGCCCCCAACGATCGCATAGAAGAAATCGCGGGCATCCTCCCGGTATTAAAAAGCCCCACAGTTTTACCTCTTGCAGAGGAAGGCTGGAGTTCCATCCATTCTGTGATTAACGCAGGAGACTTTTGGGAAGTAATCGACCAATTAAAAGCTGCAGGAGCAGAAGATATTTTAGTGTGTCCAATCGAAAAAATGGTGCGCTAATGGAAGAGTTCATTTATCCTAAAAAAGAAGATTGGACAGCTTTATTGGCTCGTCCTACAGCATCTTATGAAGCCTTAGAACCTTTGGTGTCAGAGGTTTTTACACGTGTACAAAAAGAAGGCGATAAGGCCGTTGCTGCTTATACCCAACAATTTGATAAAACCTCACTCGATAACATTGCTGTTAGCCAAGATGAAATCACTGCAGCTATTACAAATGTGAGCGATGAGTTAAAGCAAAGTATTCAACTGGCGAAAGCAAACATTGAAGCTTTTCACAAAGCGCAGCAAACTCAAACCGTTGCGGTAGAAACGCAAAGCGGCGTTAACTGCTGGCAAGAAAAGCGTCCTATTCAAAAGGTAGGACTGTATATCCCCGGTGGATCGGCTCCTTTATTTTCTACCATCTTGATGTTAGCCATCCCGGCACAAATTGCTGGTTGCGAAGAGATTGTCTTGTGTTCCCCACCCAACAAAGAAGGTAATCTTCCTGACGTGGTACTCTATACCGCACAACTTTGTGGGGTGACTAAAATCTTTAAAGTAGGAGGGATTCAAGCCATTGCCGCCATGACCTTTGGGACTGCAACGATCCCCTCTGTTTACAAGCTTTTTGGCCCTGGAAACCAATATGTCACCGTGGCAAAACAATGGGCGACCCGTTATAATATGGCCATTGATATGCCGGCAGGACCCAGTGAATTACTCGTCGTTGCAGATGAAAGTGCTTCTCCCGCTTATGTGGCGGCTGATTTGTTGTCACAAGCAGAACACGGACCAGATAGCCAGGTGATCTTAGTCACAACAGCTGCAACGATTCTAGCCGCTGTACAGGCAGAAATAAAAGAACAGTTGGCCGTTTTACCCAGAAAAGAAATCGCCGAAAAAGCCATTGCGAACTCCAAAATGATCGCCTTTGAATCTGATGCACTTGCCTTAGATTTCATCAATCAATACGGGCCAGAACACTATATCATTTGCATGGAAAAGGAAGACTTATATGTCAATGCCATTCAAAATGCCGGTTCTGTTTTTGTAGGAAATTATACTCCAGAAAGCGCGGGAGATTACGCTTCAGGGACAAATCATACCTTACCCACTAATGGCTACGCCAAACAGTATAGCGGGGTAAACCTTGACAGCTTTCTCAAGCAAATGACTTTCCAGAAGATTTCGGCCGAAGGCCTAAAAAACATTGGACCAGCCATTGAAGCCATGGCGCAGGCCGAAGGCTTACAAGCCCATAAAAATGCCGTAACTTTACGGTTAAATGACCTCAAAGATGAAGCCTAATAATCGCCTGTTGCAATGGGCAAGACCAGAAATAGTCGCCCTTAAACCGTATCGATCTGCTCGTGAAGAGTTTGTCGATGACGGCCGTAAAATGATTTTGCTCGATGCGAATGAAAACCCCTTTAACAATGGGGTGAATCGCTATCCCGATCCCATGCAAAAGAAGTTAAAGCAACGTTTAGCGGAGGCAAAAGGGGTCAACACAGAGCAGATTTATTTGGGCAACGGTAGTGATGAAGTACTAAATCAATTGATGATTGCTTTTGCTACTCCTGGAAAAGATGAGGCGATTATATTGCCGCCCACCTTTGGAATGTACCAAGTTTGCGCAGATATTAACGGAGTCAAAACCGTTGAAGTCCCACTAACAAAAGACTTTCAGTTAGATGTTCCTGCCATTTTAGCTGCGCAAAATAAGCGTACAAAAATGATCTTTATTCCCAGTCCAAATAATCCCACCGGGAATTGTTTTGCCGTAGAAGACATTCAGCAGCTTTTAGAAAAGTTTAACGGTTTGGTGGTGGTGGATGAGGCCTATGTAGAATTTGCCGAAGATCAATCCATCCTGCCACAATTGTCAGATTATGATAATCTAATCGCGGTACAAACCTTTTCTAAAGCGCAAGGTTTAGCCGGAGTGCGTTTGGGGATGTGCTTTGGGGATCCGCTCATCATCGACTTAATGAATAAGGTAAAAGCGCCTTATAATATCAATGTCTTGACCCAAGATGCCGTCATCAAGCGCCTAGACGAGCAAGGACTTGTGCAACAACAGGTGCACCAAATTCGCCTTGAAAAAGAGCGCCTTATTCAAGAAATTAATAGCTTGTCTTTTGTCAAAAACATCTATCCTTCAAGCGCTAACTTCTTTTTAACTAAAGTGGATAACAGCAGCAAGCGATACGAACAATTAATCGAACGTGGAATTGTAGTACGCAATCCCTCTAAAAACTTAAACTGTGCGAATACCCTGCGAATTACGGTAGGAACGCCACAAGAAAATAATGCATTAATCAGTGCCTTGCGCACCATGGACAGCGAATGAAAAAAGTACTATTTATTGACCGAGATGGGACCTTAGCTTTAGAACCCGCCGATTATCAATTGGACGCTTTAGAGAAACTTGTTTTTTATCCAGAGGTCTTTACTTATTTAGGGAAGATTGCTCGCGAAATGGACTATGAATTGGTGATGGTGACCAATCAAGACGGTCTGGGAACAGATAGTTTTCCAGAAGACAGCTTTTGGCCCACCCACAATTTTGTCTTAAAGAGCTTTGAAAACGAAGGAGTAGTTTTTGACGACATCTTGATCGATAGAAGCTTTCCAGCAGATAATGCACCCACCCGCAAGCCCCGTACTGGCTTATTGACACAGTATATGGATGCTGAAAAGTACGACCTAGCGAATTCTTATGTTATTGGCGATCGCCTAACCGATATGGAATTGGCTAAGAATCTAGGCGCTAAAGGTCTTTTTATCGCAAATGATGAAGCCTTAGGGGCAGAAGAGGCGGCAAAAGATTTAGAGGCGGCTATTGTGCTTAAAACAACCCATTGGCAAGAAATCTACAACTTTCTAAAGCTCGATCAACGCATCGTTGCTCAAAAACGCACCACCCACGAAACAGATATCACCCTTAGCCTAAACTTAGATGGCAGCGGAAAAAGTGCTATCGATACTGGTATTGCCTTTTTTGATCACATGTTAGATCAAATTGCCCGTCACGGAAATATGGACCTTGACCTAGTGGTAAAAGGAGATTTAGAAGTGGACGAACACCATACCATTGAGGATACCGCTATTGTCTTAGGCGAAGCCTTTGCGACAGCCTTAGGCAATAAGTTGGGGATTGAACGCTATGGATTCTGCTTACCCATGGATGACTGCTTAGCGCAAGTATCTATTGACTTTGGTGGAAGAAATTGGCTGGTTTGGGAAACCGAATTTAAGCGTGAGATGATCGGTCAAATGCCTACTGAAATGTTTATGCATTTCTTTAAATCCTTTACGGATGGTGCTAAAGCGAATCTCAATATCAAAGCAGAAGGAACCAACGAACACCACAAGATCGAAGCGATTTTTAAGGCTTTCGCCAAAGCGATTAAAGTTGCCGTCAAGCGCGATCCAGATAAAATGATTCTTCCCTCTACTAAAGGCAGTTTATAGATGGTCGCAATTATAGATTATGACGCGGGGAATGTCCGCTCTTTACAATTTGCTTTAGAACGCCTAGGCGTAGAAAGTGTGCTTACCGCAGATCCACAAGTGATCAAAGCGGCAGAGAAAGTCATTTTCCCTGGACAGGGTGCCGCTGGTAGTGCGATGAACAAGTTAAAACAAACAGGCTTAGATCAATTAATCCCTCAACTAAAGCAACCTGTTTTAGGGATTTGCCTAGGCATGCAATTGCTCTGTGAAGCTACAGAAGAAGGAGAAGTTGATGGTTTAGGGATTATCCCGGGGAAGGTGATCCGTTTCTCTAATCAAGTCAAGGTTCCGCAAATGGGATGGAATACGATTAATAATTTACAAAGCCCTCTTTTTAAAGACATTAAAGAAGGTGACTTCATGTATTTAGTGCACTCTTTTTATGTGCCTTTACTCGATGCAACCATTGCGCAAAGCGACTATGATGGCGACTATAGCGTTGCCTTGCAAAAGGACAATTTCTATGGCGTACAATTTCACCCAGAAAAGAGCAGTAAAGCAGGGAGCCAACTCCTACAAAACTTTTTAGCCTTATGAGAATTATCCCCGCCATTGATATTATTGACGGAAAATGTGTGCGTTTGTCCAAAGGCGACTACAGCACCCAGAAAACCTATAACGAGTACCCTTTAGAAGTCGCTAAAGCCTATGAAGCTCACGGGATTGAGCACTTGCATCTTGTGGATCTAGATGGTGCTAAGTCGAAGCATATCGTCAACCATAAAGTGCTTGAAACCATTGCGACTCAAACCAATTTAAAAATTGACTTTGGGGGAGGCTTAAAAACGGACGAAGATTTACGCATCGCCTTTGAAAGTGGCGCACAACAAGTCACTGGCGGGAGTATTGCCGTCAAACAGCCAGAAGTTTTTAGCAAATGGATTAGCACCTATGGCGCAGAAAAAATCATTCTAGGGGCAGATGTAAAAGGAGAATATATCGCAACAGACGGTTGGTTAGAAACCTCTGATCAATCGCTCTTTGATTTTTTGGCCCATTATCAAGCCAAAGGCATTCAATACACCATTTGTACAGACATTAGTAAAGACGGCATGTTACAAGGGCCTTCTTTTGATTTATACAAAAAGATTTTGTCAGAAACCCAAGTAAAACTCATCGCTTCTGGTGGGATTTCGCAATTCGACGAACTCCCACGCTTAGCAGAAATGGGTTGTGAAGGCACCATCATTGGGAAAGCGATTTATGAAAACCACATTTCGCTTAAACAGTTGGAACAATTCATCCTTTCAAACAATTAATATGTTAACCAAACGCATTATCCCTTGTTTAGATATCAAAGACGGTCGCACCGTGAAAGGGGTGAACTTTGTCAACTTACGCGATGCGGGAGATCCGGTAGAACTAGCCGCACAATACGCCCGTGAAAATGCGGACGAGTTGGTCTTTCTCGATATCTCGGCCACAGAACAGCAGCGCAAAACCTTAGCAGAACTCGTCTTAAAGGTTGCAGCAACCATTGATATCCCTTTTACTGTAGGGGGTGGAATTCGTTCGGTAGAGGATGTTTCCATCTTATTGAAAAATGGTGCAGACAAAGTTTCAATTAACTCAGCAGCGGTTAAACGCCCAGAGTTGATTAACGAGGTCGCTACCCATTTTGGGAGTCAATGCCTAGTCGTCGCCATTGATGCCAAACAGATTGACAGGCAATGGAAAGTACATTTAGTAGGAGGGAAGGTCCCCACAGAAATCGATCTCTTTGACTGGGCAAAAGAAGTCGAAGAACGCGGTGCAGGAGAAATCCTCTTTACTTCTATGGATCACGATGGAACTAAGAATGGCTTCGCCAATGAAGCCCTCGCTAGACTCTCGACTGAAGTTAATATCCCCATCATTGCCTCTGGTGGTGCTGGAAACACCTCGCATTTTATCGATACCTTTACGACCGGAAAAGCTGATGCTGCTTTAGCAGCCAGTGTCTTTCACTTTGGGGAAATTAGTGTCCCCGATTTAAAACAACAACTCAAACAACAGCAGATCGCTGTAAGATTATAAGCCTATGGAAATCAACTTTTCAAAATCTCCCGACGGACTTTTACCCGCTATTATCCAAGATGCCACGACAAAAACAGTTCTAATGCTGGGCTATATGAATGCAGCGGCACTCGAAAAGACGCAAAAAACAGGTCAGGTAACCTTTTACAGCCGTTCTAAGCAACGTTTATGGACGAAAGGGGAGGAAAGCGGGAACTTCCTACAACTGGTCGATATCAAGGGGGATTGCGATCAAGACACCCTCTTAATTCAAGCAACGCCAAAAGGGCCTACTTGTCACAAAGGAACCGATACTTGCTGGGGAGAAGAGAATCAAAGTCAATTTGGCTTCTTCTCTGAATTAGAAAGCACCATCGCCCAGCGCAAAGCCGCCGATGATGATAAGAGCTATGTCGCTTCTCTCTTTAGAGAAGGCATCAATAAAATCGCACAAAAAGTAGGCGAGGAGGCCGTAGAAACTGTAATCGAAGCCAAAGACGACAATGAAGAACTCTTCTTAAACGAAAGTGCCGACTTACTCTTTCACTACCTTATTTTATTACAGGCCAAAGGCTATAGCTTAAAGGATATTGAGGCTACTTTAGCGGCGAGAAAGAAATAATTATCCGCCTACTCGCTTTACATGATGCCCCATTTCTTGCAAGAGGGTCATTAACTTATCACGGTAGTTTCCTTGGATAATAATTTCTCCGTTTTTGATGGTTCCACCTACGCCTACAGCGTTTTTAAGGATTTTGGCTAAGGCCTTTAAATCCTCTGCCTCTCCTTCAAAACCTTTGATCAGGGTAACGGTTTTCCCGGCACGACCCTTATTACTAAAATGCGCTTCTAATTGCTGGGGAACAAATTGATCTTCTGGCGCAATATAGCCCTCTGGATCAGGGGCTAGATTTTCAAATTGAATCTTAGCTAAATCTTCTAGGCTGCTTAATTTCTTTGACATATGTAGCAAATAAAAAGCTAAAATAGTAATTTAGTGTATTCAAAACCCATTTAAAACAATGCGAAGCCTCATTTTATTTTTCCTACTTTCAACCTCTTGTATTATGGCCCAGAACAATCCTCCAATGAATGAAATCCCCGCGGCTCCAGAGACCGCTATTTCAGGTAATATTATCGCTCGCATGGTGCAAGGCTTAGGGTATAGATACTTTTGGGCATCTAAAGATTTACGCCCCGAAGATTTGAGTTACCGTCCCAGCAAAGAAGCCTCTTCCACCTTTGAAACCCTAGAACATATTTACGGTTTAGCACAGATTGTTAGAAACTCCGCTACATCAAGTCCTTCTATTCGCCCTGTTAAGAATCCTCCAAAGGAGTATATTGTTTTACGCGAAAAAACCTTAGAATACCTCGAACAAGCGAATGCCTTATTCCTAGATAAAACCGAAGAAGAAGTCGCCCAGATGCAAGTGATTTTTCAGCGTGGGACAGAACAGTATCGCTATCCCATTTGGAACATGCTCAACGGTCCACTTGCCGACGCCATTTATCACACGGGTCAAGTCGTAAGCTTTAGGAGAACCACAGGAAACCCTATACAAAAAGGGGTGAATGTATTTATCGGAAAAACCAAAGAATAATGGCCATATCTACCCCCCACCAAAAGCGCTATAACAAGACCTTAGCCTTTATGGAGAAACACCTAGAGCAGGGGAGTAGCCTCCTCGATTTAGGCATAGAAAATCCTTTTACGCCCCAGTTAAAAACAGCGGGATACCAAGTTGAAAATACGCAAGGAGAGAATTTAGATGATGACTATTTAGGCTACGCCAAAAAAGACGTAGACTGTGTCACTGCCTTTGAGATCTTTGAGCATATGCTGGCGCCCTATAACATCCTTAAAAACATCAAAAGCAAACGTTTAATCGCTTCTGTCCCATTAAAATTGTGGTTTGCAGCAGCATACTGGAACGAAGCCGACGATTGGGACAAACACTATCATGAGTTTGAAGTGAAGCAATTCCAGTTTCTCCTTGAAAAAGCAGGCTGGACCATTAAAGCGCAAGAATTGTGGACTTCTCCAGATCCTAAAAAAGTGGGGATACGACCATTGTTACGGTACTTCACACCTCGTTATTGCATTGTTTATTGCGAACGAAGCTAATTGTCCCTTTTTTCAAAGGTTTCCTTTTCCTTGTCGTTCATTCGTTTAGCGATCAAGAAAATTAGAATAATAAGGGTGATACCACCTAAAATCAAACCGCTCATTTTATTGTAACTGCGGTCCCATAAGCGAGAATCTCAGAACAGCCTTGCATCACCATCGAAGTAGTAATACGCACATTCACAATGGCGTTAGCTCCCATACGCTGGGCATCTTCTTGCATACGCTCCAGCGCTTGTTCGCGAGAATCGGCTTGTAGTTTGGTGTATTCAGAGATTTCTCCGCCTACAATGTTTTTTAGTCCAGCGAAGATGTCACTTCCAAAATTTCGCGCACGAACGGTGCTGCCACGGGCAATACCGTGAATTTCTGTGATCGCTTTATTGGGGACAGTAGGGGTGTTGACGATGAGCATAATTTATGGGAATAATGTTTTATCTATAGCTGGTAAAATACGCAAAGCATTTTTATAATACAATTTTTGCAAGACATCATCAGGCAAGCCTAAACCGTACATCTTCCAGAAGGCATGGCGTTTACGGTAGTAATCAAAATACTCGTCTTGGGTTTCTAAAACCCGGAAATAAGTATAATATTCTTTAACATTATAAGTGTCCTTGCCAAAAAGCACACGATCTTGATAATCGATTAAGAATTGACGTGCTCTGCGGGGTTGGCGACCTAATTCTGCTAGGACAGCTCCAATTTCTGTCACCACATTAGGGTAGCGGTCTAAATGCGCTCCTAGGCGGTCTAAATCGTTCCCCATCCAGCCTAAATGCGCATTGATAAAGGTGGTGCCTGGATGCTTTTCAAAAATATGGTGTTGTTCTGCAATAATGGATTCAAAAGTGGGCACTTTTGCGGGATCGCGATAACGACTGGGCTTTTGCTTAAGCTCTAACCAACGCTCGTTGTTTTTATCTTTTGGTAACCAAAAGGAGGGAGGCTCTGCCGAATGAATCAAGACCGGGAAGCCTAAACGGCCACATTCTGCCCAAATGGGGTCTAAACGGGGATCATCAACGGCAATTCGCTTGCCGTCTTTATCGGTATCGGTTAAGCCTAAGCCTTTATAGACTTTTAGTCCGATCGCCCCGTCTCGTTTTGCCTGGCGCAGAATTTCGAGATTGTTAGCTGCAAAATCTACTTCGTCAATTTTTTCCCAATCGAGATTGACAAACAACCCAAAGCGGCTAGGAGCATTTTCTTTTACATTCTTCAAACATTTCGCTAAATACATCCCTCTAAAACCGCTTAGATTGACCATAAAAGCCATGTTTAGGCTGTCCATCTCTGCGGTTAAATCACTTAAATCCCTAATGGGCATATCAAATTGATGGCTGTGAATATCTACAAAGGGAAATTTTGCCCTAGTAACGAGATTTTCTGGCACTACAAGGGTAGAAGGGGGGTCGTACTCTTCAAAACTCATGATATTTTGGCGGTACTGTATTTTCCCAACCACATAATAGGTAAAGCAACCTATAACACTAATAAATAGGAAGGCTTTTAAGAAATTCTTCAAGGAAAAAAACTGCATTTAATTTAACGGAATTGCCACAGAGGTTGTATCCCAACGCATACGTAGGGTTAAACTTTCTCCATCTTCTACTAAATTAATGGTAAAAGGGTCTACCGGAGTTAATAATTGTGCTGCGGTAACGTTAACCCGCATGATGTCTTTGTCATAATCTGGTTCGCTATAGCCAAATTTTCCCGCTTCTTTGTTTAAGGCAACAATCCAGTGATCTGCTTCTGGAACAGCATAGAGACGGTATTTACCCGCCGCTAATGATCTTCCCGCAAAGGCAATTTCTTGTGACGTTTCAAAGGTAGTGGCAGCATTGGCACCTAAACGCCAGTATTGTCCATAAGGAACAAGGGCTTTATCTTCGGCAGCGCCAAAAATTAAACGATCCCGCATATAAGGACGGTGATAGACCACTTCGATTTTTAAATCATCTTTTTCAAAGGTGGCTACACCTTTAGGACTTTTTGGATTGATAAAGGTTCCATAAACCATATAACCAATAACGAGGAGTAGGATAATACCCAGGGCAGCAAATACTTTTTTCATTTGTTCATGTTTTTAATGATGCCTAAATATAAAAAGATTAGGCTATATGGGCAGGAAAGTGTAAATAGAATTTATATATTTTACATAATATTAATTATAAATTGAGAGGAGAATTTATATTAATGAAAAGAGTTTAGGAATTCTCAGTACTGTATACCACACACAAAGAAAAGGATAAAAAGAAAAATGTATATTGAAACACCCGAATACCTGTAAACAAAAATCTTAACCGATATAAAATGAAAATATTCTGGACGTTAAAAGCGCTTGAACAGCATAAAGCCCTTGAAGGTTGTTTAAAGAAAACATGGACCAATAAAGAATTAGCTGCCTACTTAAAAAAACTAGAGCGCACGATTGACATGTTAAAAAAATTCCCAGATGCAGGTATTAGTATTGGAAAATATAAAAGATTTAATGTCACATCACAAACTGCTCTAATTTACACGACCATAGACAATAAAATAATTATTATTATGATGGTTTGGGATAATAGAAGAAAACCTATTTTTTGATTCTATCCTTGATTGTTTTTAGGGCTAGTTCATTACTTATCAACTCTCCTTTTGCTAATTCCTTTTCTGCGATAAATGCTTCTTGTTCGAACTGATAGCGATAGTATTGTTCTGGATCAATAAATTTTGCAAGTTGTATCACTTCATTTGGTGTCCATGAACCATTTTTCAGTTTCCTGTAAAAGGTGGGTTTTGTGATACCTAACTCCTCTATAATGTATTTGCTTTTGAAGTGTGTTTCCTCCAATAAAACGGGTAATCTATCGAGGACTTTCTGATAATTAATGACTTCTTGTATCATTGTTATTTACTTTTTTTTATTGGGCTCTAAATATAGTAAATTAATTTTTAACATAAAAGTAATTAAAGTTTTACTATTTTGATCATTATAAGGTAACAAAATGCTCCGATAAGGAAGGCATCAAGGAAGTATATAGAGGTTAATTGAAGATAGTCAAGATATGTCAAGCTAGAAAAGATGGATGCGAGACACCAACTGAACAAAGCATTGATTTCCCACGCCTTAATTTCGTTCATTATATAGATTTGTTTCTTTACCCAAAAGAAATTCAACAAGTAGATGGCTGCAATTGCTGGTG
>JBDNAJ010000043.1:0-6559 GCA_039768455.1 Candidatus Arcticimaribacter sp. | reverse complement strand
TTGAAAAAATTAACGCCTTAAAAGGAACAACAGTAAGCGATGTTTTTCCAGACTTTTCCCTCTTTGTTTACGGGGGGGTAAACTTTGAACCCTATCGTTCTGTATTTAAAAAACTCATTGGAAAACAAGTCGACACCATCGAACTTTTCCCCGCTTCCGAAGGCTTTTTTGCGTATCAAGATCAGCAAAACCAAGAAGGTTTATTGCTCTTACTCAACAACGGAATTTTCTATGAGTTTATTCCAGTAGATCAATTTGGGGAAGACAATCCACCGCGTTATTCGTTAGCAGAAGTGGAAGTAGGCGTCAACTATGTTTTAATCTTATCGACCACTGCGGGTTTATGGGCCTACAATATTGGAGACACCGTTCGCTTTGTGTCAAAAGAGCCCTATCGCCTAGTAGTAACCGGGAGAGTGAAGCATTTTATTTCTGCCTTTGGCGAACACGTAATAGGGAAAGAAGTAGAAACAGCTTTAAAAGAGGCGACGGCAAATACAGAGATCCAAATCAAAGAATTTACCGTGGCTCCGCAGGTTAGCCCTGCAGAAGGCTTACCTTATCACGAGTGGTTGATTGAGTTTGATGTCCCACCAGAAGATCAAGCCGCTTTTGAAGAGATACTTGATGCTCAAATGGAAGCTCAAAACATTTACTATCAAGACTTGATTCAAGGGAATGTTTTGCGAAAGTTAAAAGTAACCCCAGTGGTTAAGAATGGCTTTCAGGCTTATATGAAATCCATTGGAAAATTAGGAGGGCAAAATAAAGTCCCACGGCTTTCAAATGATCGTAAAATCGCTGACACCCTTCATCAAATTAATCAAAATGGAGGCTAAGACAATTTTAATCACAGGAGGCTTAGGTTTTATTGGGGGACATTTTGTTCATCAGTATCGCCATAAACACCCTGAGATTAAAATGTTAGTGGTAGACAAGAACACCTATGCAGCAGATCGCGATAGAATTGCCCCTTTTGAAGGGCAAGATAATTTTGTCTTTGTTGAAGCAGATATCGCTGATGCTGAAAAAATGAAGGCGCTGTTTCAGCAACACGAACCAACTTTGGTCGTCCATTTTGCAGCAGAATCTCATGTTGATAATTCGATTAACGGCCCGGCTCCTTTTTTAGCGACAAACGTTACCGGAACATTTAATTTACTCGAAGCAGCCAGAGGCTTGTGGTTAGAAAAGCCACACCAGCTAAGAAAAGAATTTAGCGAAGCGCGTTTTTATCAAATCTCCACAGACGAGGTCTTTGGCTCCTTAGGCGAAGAAGGTCTTTTTTCTGAAACCTCTAATTATGCCCCTAACAGCCCTTATAGCGCGTCAAAAGCTTCGGCAGATCACTGGGTGAGAAGCTATTTTCATACCTATGGTTTGCCCACCCTTATTTCCCAATGTTCGAATAATTATGGCCCGCATCAACATCAGGAAAAATTAATTCCTACGGTAATAAGAACCGCTTTAAGCGGTCGTGAAATCCCCATTTATGGCGACGGAAAAAACAGGCGAGACTGGCTCTATGTCGAGGATCACTGCAATGCAATTATGCGGGTGCTTGAAAAGGCAAACCCAGGAGAAAGCTTTACCATCGGCGGGGGAGCAGAACGCGATAATCTCACCATTTGCAAAGTGATTCTTGAAGTTTTAGATGGCTTATCGCCAAAGGATGACGGCTCATCTTATCAAGAACAAATTCGTTTTGTCGCAGATCGTCCCGGTCATGACTTTCGCTATGCGATAGATGCCACAAAAATAAAAGAGCGCTTAGGCTGGGAACCACAACATACTTTTGACCAGGCATTGCAAAAAACCGTTGTATATTACTTAGAGAAATACAGCAAAGAAAAAGAAGCATAAAATGAAAGGAATTGTTTTAGCTGGAGGCAAAGGCAGCCGTTTACACCCCTTGACACAGTCTGTGAGCAAACAGCTCTTACCCATATATGACAAACCGATGATCTATTATCCCATAAGCACTTTGATCGCTGCTGGGATTAGAGACATTTTGATCATTTCTACACCACAGGATCTACCTTTATTTCAACGTCTTTTAGGAGATGGAGCTCAATGGGGTTGTTCTTTTTCTTTTGCCGAACAGGCAAAACCCAACGGCCTTGCCGAAGCGTTTTTAATCGGAGAAAGCTTTATTGACCAGCAGCCTGTTACCCTTATTTTAGGGGATAATTTGTTTCATGGGGCGCAAGAGCTTGAAAATGTTTCAAGCCTTATTCGGCAAAAAGGAGCACATATTTTTGCCTACCGCGTAAAAGACCCGCAACGTTATGGGGTGGTTGAATTTGATCAAAACAACAAAGTTATTGGGATAGAAGAAAAGCCTGCACTACCAAAATCCTCTTATGTTGTTCCGGGGATCTATGTTTATGATCAAAGTGTTGTTGAAAGGGCAAAAGCCTTACAACCTTCTTCAAGAGGAGAGCTCGAAATCACGGATTTGAACAAGCAATATTTGGCCGAAGGCCTGCTGAACATTAGCCCCTTAGAAAGTGGTGCAGCATGGTTAGACACCGGCACGATTGAGTCCTTAATGGAGGCGAGTCAATATGTTCAAGCCATTCAATCCCGTCAAGGCATTTTAGTGGGCGCACCAGAGGTCGCTGCACTCAATAGTGGCGCCATAACAAGAGAAGCATTTAAAGCACTTGCTGCGCAGGCAGATAACAGTGCTTATGGTAAAGCCATTCAATCTATCGTAAAACAATGAAGTACACTGCAACCCCTTTAAAGGATTGTTGGGTCATTACCCCCCAGCTTATTCAAGACGAAAGAGGGTCTTTTATGGAAGCCTTCCAGCAGGAAAGTTTTACGGCTCAGATAGGATCGGTTGACTTTATACAAGACAACGAAGCGCAGTCGAGCTATGGTGTTATTCGCGGTTTACATTTTCAAGAGGGCAGTAGTGCACAAGCAAAATTAGTGCGGGTACTTCAAGGAAGGATTATCGACATAGTGATTGATTTAAGGCCGTCTTCTACTACTTATATGCAGCAGTTTAGAACTGCGTTGAGCGCAGAAAACAAGCAACAACTTTTTGTGCCAAAGGGATTTGCCCATGGCTATGCCGTAGTTTCAGAGCGCGCCACAGTACTGTATAAGGTGGATGCGCCCTATGCTCCCAAATCAGAAAGAGGAATTTCCCCCCGCGATTCTCAATTTTTATTTGATTGGGGAATCCCTTTAGAGCAACAACAGATTAATGAACGGGATTTAAATTGGCCAAAATATGTCAAAGCATAAACCCCTTATTTTAGTTACTGGCGCAAAGGGTCAACTAGGAAAAACCCTGCAGGAGAAGGCACTAGAAGAAGATACCTTTACGTGGGTGTTTTGCGATAAAAAGACCCTCGACATTTGTGATCCTGTAGCCATAGCGGCTATTTTTGCCCAGCATAAGCCTGATTTTTGCATCAATACCGCGGCTTATACCAATGTGAATCAAGCCGAAGAAAACCCTCTTTTAGCCAAAACAGTTAATGTCACCGCGGTTCAATATTTAAGCGATGCATGTAATCAACACAACAGTTGTTTATTACACCTTTCTACAGATTATGTTTTTGACGGAGCGCAAGCTCATCCTTATGTTGAAAGTGATGCGCCCAACCCCATTAATGTTTATGGAAAAACAAAAGTGGAAGGCGAACAAATCGTATTAACCCAAACGCAAAAGGGATATGTGATTCGCACCGCATGGTTGTATGCCAAAACCCATGGACACAATTTTTACCGCTCTATTTTAAGCAAAGCGCAGGCCGGCGAAAGTTTATCGGTGGTGAACGACCAGGTGGGATCCCCCACAACGACAGTTCAGTTGGCGCTTTTTTTAATCCAAATAGTTAAAAAAGCGCCCCCCTATGGCCTGTACCATTGCGCAGGAAAACAAGTTTTATCTTGGTATGGCTTTGCCAAACAAATTCTAGCAGAACATCAACTCGATGTGCCCCTTGTCGCGACAAGTACGCCTAGCGGCGGAATTCAACGCCCACGGTTTAGCGCATTAGGAACAGAAAAAAGCACCGAATGAAATACGTCGTGATTATCCCCGCGCATAACGAAGCGCAGTTTTTACCCGGCTTGTTAGAAAGCCTCTATGCGCAAAGTCTCCCTGCCGAAGAAATTATCTTAGTCAATGATCAATCTTCAGATCAGACAGAAGCCATTATGAAAGCTGCGGTAAAACAAAACGCGAACACAACTTACCTCAATCACGTCTCATCAAATGAACATTTGCCGGGGGCAAAGGTGGTCAATGCCTTTAACTTTGGTTTAAAGTCGATTAAGGCAGACTATGATTTTCTCGTCAAACTAGACGCAGACTTACTGCTTCCGACAGAATATTTTTCGCGTATAGCTCAGGCCTTACAAGACCCTAAAGTAGGGATGGCCGGTGGCTTTTGTTATGAACAAAACCAGAGGGGGGAATGGAAAAAAAACCACCCCATGCATCAAGACCACATAAGAGGGGCGTTTAAAGCCTACCGCAAAAGTTGTTTTGAAGCCATGGGCGGACTACGCTCTGCCATGGGCTGGGACACCGTTGACGAGCTTTTAGCGCGTTATCACGGCTTTTCTGTCAAAACCCTAGAAGAACTTCACGTAAAACATTTACGCCCCATAGGAAGCCAGTACAAAGCCTCTGCTGCAGAACGTCAAGGCAAGGCCTTCTATCAAATGCGCTATGGCCTTTTACTAAGCTTTTTGGCCAGCCTTAAAAGTGTGGTGAAAAAGCGATCGGTCCTTTGGGGAGTAGGACTTTTATGGGGCTACTTAAAAGCGACTTTTACATCCACTCCTTTTATGGTCACAAAAGAAGAAGGCCGGTTTATTCGCGCCTATCGATGGGCGCAAATAAAGAATCAATAAATGCCTTTTAAAAAAACAACCCATAAACAAGAGGTTGTTTATCTTTGTAGCGAAAATTAGCTTCATGAATATACTTATTATTGGCGGGGGCGGAAGAGAACACACCTTTGCCTGGAAAATCGCACAAAGCCCATTATGTAACGAATTATTTGTCGCTCCTGGAAATGCTGGAACAGCAGCCATTGCGACAAACCTTGCCTTTGGGGTCAATGATTTTGAAGGAATCAAAAAGGCTGTTATAGAACATTCAATAGAAATGGTAGTTGTGGGACCAGAAGATCCTTTAGTCAATGGGATTCACGACTTCTTTTTAGCCGATGAGGTCTTGAAAGATGTTGCCGTAATAGGACCACAAAAAGAAGCCGCTCGCCTAGAAGGTAGTAAAGAATTTGCAAAAGAATTCATGTTAGCGCAAAATATTCCCACGGCACAATATGCCAGCTTTACCGCAGCAACTTTAGCAGAAGGCTTAACGTTTTTAGAAGGAATGAAAGCGCCTTATGTTTTAAAAGCAGACGGCCTTGCGGCCGGAAAAGGGGTGCTAATTCTTGAAGACCTTCAAGAAGCAAAGCAGCAGTTGACCGAGATGTTGATCGACGAAAAATTTGGCGCAGCCTCTACAACCGTTGTGATCGAAGAATTTTTAGCCGGGATTGAATTATCCTGCTTTGTCTTAACCGACGGGAAAAACTTTGTCACCCTGCCCATGGCAAAAGACTACAAGCGAATAGGCGAAGGAGATACTGGGCTCAACACCGGCGGAATGGGCGCTATTTCTCCCGTGCCTTTTGTCACCCCAGATTTTGAAGAAAAGATTCAGCAACGTATAGTGTTGCCGACCATAGAAGGCTTTGAAAAACGCAACTTGCCTTTTGTTGGTTTTGTCTTTATCGGCTTGATCAAAGTAGGGGACGACCCTTTTGTGATCGAATACAACGTTCGAATGGGAGACCCAGAAACCGAAGTCGTCTTACCACGAGTTAAGAATGATTTTGTTGAGGTTTTGCAGGCTACCGCCAAAGGAGAATTAGATAAAATCACCTTAGAAGAAGACCCGCGTTCTGCCACAACCGTTATGCTTGTTTCTGGAGGATATCCAGAAGCCTATGAAAAAGGTAAAGAAATGAAGGGACTAGATCACCCAACAAAAAGCGTTTTATTCCATGCAGGAACGACATTAGCTGGAGACCAAGTACAAACTTCTGGCGGAAGAGTACTAGCAGTTACTTCTTATGGTGAAGGATATAGTGACGCATTAAAAACGTCCTATGCAACCATCAAAAACATTTCTTTTGATGGAATGAATTACAGAAAAGATCTAGGATTCGATCTATAAGAAAGAGTGGGCAGAAGGATCTTTGTTTTCTTCTCCTCTATCGTTAAAGATTTTCAACTGGTTAACCCAGTAAACTAAAGCGATAGAACCGATTAGAAGGAAAAAGAAGTTTACACCGTTAGCTAACCACCAACTGCTTAATTCAAGTTTTGTTAAAAATTGATGTGGAACCAATAAAAGTTCTTCAAACAACCAGGCAATCGCGCTAAAAAGATCTATCATTTTAAGTGGAGTTTTGATTTACCATGCAAAAATAGGGAAAAACTTAGCAGAAGGGAAAGCGTCTGAGGTCAAAATTTTAAGGTTTTTTTGAAATCCAAGCGAGACTTAGCAAAACCC
>JBDNAJ010000042.1:0-4232 GCA_039768455.1 Candidatus Arcticimaribacter sp. | reverse complement strand
TTCTTAAAGAGCAAGAGGTATTAGGCGGGAAGTTCGATAAAAACAACTATGTTTCTAAGCGCCTATGGGCAACCGCTAAAGATGGCGTAAAAGTTCCTATTTCACTGGTCTTTAGAAAAGATACTGATCTAAGTCCTGATACTCCTATACTACAATATGCCTATGGGTCTTATGGATCAACAATAGATCCTGGATTTTCTACTACCCGTTTGAGTTTATTAGACAGAGGTTTTGCCTTTGCCATTGCACATGTTCGCGGCGGAGAATACATGGGAAGAAAGTGGTATGACGATGGTAAAATGTTACAAAAGAAAAACACCTTTTCTGACTTTATCGCTTGTTCTCAGTTTTTAATTGATCAAGGTATGACGAGTGAAAAACATTTGTATGCTTATGGAGGCTCCGCAGGTGGATTATTAATGGGGGTTATCGTCAATGATGCACCTCAATTGTATAAAGGGGTTATTGCTGCGGTCCCGTTTGTAGATGTCGTTTCAACCATGCTTGATGAAAGTATCCCACTTACAACGGGAGAGTATGACGAATGGGGAAATCCTAATAATGAAGCATACTATCATTATATTAAGTCTTATTCTCCTTATGATAATGTCAAAAAACAAGCTTACCCCAATATGTTAGTGACGACGGGACTACACGATTCTCAAGTGCAATACTGGGAGCCAGCGAAGTGGGTAGCGCGTTTGCGACTGCATAAAGAGGATAACACTGTTTTGTTTTTAGACACAAATATGACTGCCGGTCATGGGGGAGCTTCTGGTAGATTTCAAGGATTAAAAGAAACTGCCAAAAAGTATGCTTTCCTTCTTGCGCTAGAGAATACAGATAACTAATATTTTTTAATTAAATTTGCATTGGTTTGGCCAAACAAAACCAAAATATGTCATCAGGAATACAATCAGTTCCCAATTTATTGTCCCTAGTAGGTAATACCCCTTTAGTAGAACTTGAGAAGGTAGTTGAAGGCTTTAAAGGAAACTTTTTTGCCAAGTGGGAGGCCTTTAATCCGGGACATTCTAATAAAGACCGTATTGCACTTCATATTATTGAAGAAGCAGAACGTAAGGGACTTATCAAAGAAAATACCACCATCATTGAAACTACTTCTGGGAACACGGGTTTTAGTTTAGCCATGGTTTCTATGATCAAAGGCTATGACTGTATTTTGGCAGTGAGTTCAAAGTCCTCTGAAGATAAAATCAATATGTTGCGCTCCATGGGAGCAAAAGTATATGTATGCCCAGCCAATGTAAAAGCAGACGATCCCAGATCATATTATCAAGTTGCTAAGCGTATACATGAAGAGACCAAAGAATCGGTTTATATCAATCAATATTTTAACGACTTAAACGCGCAAGCCCATTACAATACCACTGGTCCAGAGATATGGAAACAAACAAATGGGGAAATAACTCACCTTGTTGCTTGTAGTGGAACCGGAGGTACAATCTCTGGAAGTGCGAAATATTTAAAAGAGCAAAACCCCAATATTCGAATCATCGGTGTAGATGCTTATGGTTCGGTTTTGAAGAAATATCACGAAACCCAGGAATTAGACCCTAAAGAGATCTATCCTTATCGCATAGAAGGTTTAGGGAAAAACTTAATCCCAACCGCTACAAACTTTGATGTAATCGATAAGTTTGTCAAAGTAAGTGACGAAGAAAGCGCCCACACCGCAAGAGAAACAACCAAAAAGGAAGGAATGTTTGTGGGGTATACTTGTGGAGCCGCTGTTCAAGCAATTAAGCAATTAAGTGAAGAAGGGGAGTTTGATGAAAATAGTAAAGTTGTTGCGATTTTCCCAGATCACGGTTCGCGATATATGAGTAAAATATACAGTGATAAATGGATGAAAGAACAAGGTTTCTTTGATTCTGATCACGCAGAAGACCCTAAAAAAGTTGAATATATACAATAGTGTTATAGCACAAGAAAGAAGAGGCAGATGAAAGATTTATTTGAGCGTATACTAGAAAACAAAGGCCCTTTAGGAAAATGGGCTTCAGTAGCTGAAGGTTATTTTGTTTTTCCAAAGTTGGAGGGACCGATTTCAAACAGAATGAAATTTAACGGGAAAGAGGTCATTACATGGAGTGTCAATGACTATCTAGGATTAGCCAATCAATCCGAAATTCGTGAAGTAGATGCTGCCGCTGCAGCAAAATATGGATCTGCTTACCCTATGGGGGCTCGCATGATGTCTGGACATACAGATTTACATGAACAATTAGAACGTGAGTTAGCAGAATTTGTAGAAAAAGAAGCCGCTTATGTACTCAACTTTGGGTACCAAGGTATCTTATCAACCATTGATACTTTAGTGTCTAAAAATGATGTGATCGTTTATGATGTCGATGCTCATGCATGTATTATTGATGGGGTTCGTTTACATCCTGGTAAGCGGTTTACCTATCAACACAATGATATCGAAAGCCTTGAAAAGAATCTTGTTCGCGCAACTAAGGTAGCAGAACAGACTGGAGGAGGGATATTAGTGATCTCTGAAGGAGTTTTTGGAATGAGAGGAGAACAAGGTCGTTTAAAAGAAATTGTTGCTTTAAAAGAGCAATTTCAATTTAGACTATTGGTCGATGACGCACACGGTTTTGGAACATTAGGAGAAAGAGGTGCTGGTGCTGGAGAAGAGCAAGGCGTTCAAGCAGATATCGATGTTTACTTTGCCACTTTTGCTAAGTCGATGGCTTCAACTGGTGCTTTTATTGCTGGGGACAAAGAAATCATTGATTTCTTAAAGTACAATATGCGCTCTCAAATGTTTGCAAAGTCTCTGCAATCTGTTTTAGTAGAAGGTGCGTTAAAACGTTTAGATATGTTGCGTTCACGTCCAGAGTTTAAAGCTAAACTATGGGAGAATGTCAATGCATTACAAGACGGACTAAAAGAACGCGGTTTTGATATAGGAACAACCCAAAGTTGTGTTACTCCGGTATACCTAAAAGGGAGTATCCCAGAAGCGATGGTATTGGTAAAAGATTTACGTGAAAACCACGGTATCTTTTGTTCTATCGTTGTTTATCCAGTGATTCCAAAAGGATTAATACTATTGCGTTTGATCCCTACTGCTTCACACAATTTAGAAGATGTAGCCATCACGCTTGATGCATTTTCTGCCATTAGAGAAAAGTTAGAAAAAGGGATTTATAAGCGTATGTCTGCTTCGATTAGCGTAGCTTAAGCTTAGCAACTTTATCACATAAAAAAAGGCTCACATTGTGAACCTTTTTTTTATGGTCTTATCGAAATGATTAGTCGTTTAACATTACTGGCATGACTAGCATGGTAATGTGTTCTCCTTTTTCAACATCGTCCAGGGGAGTGATGATTCCAGCTCTGTTAGGCATAGACATCGATAAAGAAACTTCTTCTGCACCTAGATTATTGAGCATTTCAATTAAAAAACGTGAATTAAAGCCTATTTGCATATCATCTCCAATATAACTACAGCTTAAACGCTCTTCAGCTTTATTGCTAAAGTCGTAATCTTCTGCAGAAATATTTAATTCTGCTCCAGCGATTTTTAATCGAATTTGATAGGTGGTTTTGTTAGAGAAAATACTCACACGACGCAGAGAATTCAATAGTGTTTCCCGGTGTATGGTGAGTACATTTGGGTTTTCTTTTGGAATAACCGCCTCATAATTAGGATATTTTCCTTCAATTAAACGACAATTTAAGCTTGTGTTAGCAAAAGTAAATTGCGCGTTCGTATCGTTGTATTCTATATTGATATCCTCTTCGCTGCCTTGTAAAATTCCTTTTAAGATTTGCAGGGCTTTTTTCGGCATGATAAATTCTGCAGTCCCAGAAGCGGTAACGTCAGATCTGGTGTATTTGACTAATTTGTGTGCATCTGTCGCGACAAAAGTCAAGCCTTCTGTCGAAAACTGGAAAAAGACGCCGCTCATCACAGGTCTTAAATCATCATTCCCAGACGCAAAAAGTGTAGCGTTGATGGCATTTGCTAGGGTATCCCCCATAATGACAGTTTTGCTAGGATCTTTAAGGTGAACAGCTTTTGGGAATTCCTCCCCAGACAAATAGGCTAGGCTGTATTTTCCATTATTAGCGCTTATTTCAATGGCATTGTTTTCTGCCGTGAAAGTAAGGGGCTGCTCTGGAAAGGTTTTTAAGGTATCTAGCAATAAACGTGCTGGGACAGCAATATTACCTGTATCGGTTGATTCAACTGA
>JBDNAJ010000041.1:0-7836 GCA_039768455.1 Candidatus Arcticimaribacter sp. | reverse complement strand
TTCATTCGATCGACGCCGCTGGTGTTGCAGATCTTCTTTGTGTTCTTTGTCGGCCCGCAATTCGGAATACGCCTCAGTCCCTGGGTGGCGGGGATGAGCCGTTTTTGAATCACTTTTAAAAAAGTTTAATATTACTAAAGTCGTGACTAACCACGACTATGAACCCTATGCCACAGAACGTGATACAGCAATAGGAGCGTTCTTAGAAAAGAATGGTGTCGCTTTTGAAACTTACAAAGATCAAGTCATCTTTGAAAAAAGCGAGGTCGTCAAAGACGATGGCACTGCCTATAAGGTTTATACCCCCTACTCACGCAAATGGTTAAAACGTTTCGCGGAAGAGGGTATCTCCCACTATCCGTCAGAAGTGCATTTAGATCAATTAGCCCCCGTAGAACAACCCCAACTTAGTTTAGAGGATTTAGGCTTTAGCCCTTCTGCTGTTCCTCAACCTCAATACACTTTCAATGCGACGGTCATCAAAGAATATGAGGAAACCAGAAATTTTCCTGCGGTAGACAAAACCTCTAGAACAGGAGCACATTTGCGGTTTGGAACCATTAGCGTTCGCAAAATGGTAGCCGACTCTGCCCAAGAAGAAAACCCTACTTTTCTAAAAGAATTGATTTGGCGGGAATTCTTTATGCAGATTTTATGGCATTTCCCCCACACCCCAAAAAGCAGTTTTAAACCTAAATATGAGCGCATTGAATGGCGAAATAACGAAGAAGAATTTCAACGTTGGTGCGAAGGTAAAACAGGCTACCCTTTTGTCGATGCAGGTATGCGCGAACTCAATGCCACTGGCTTTATGCACAATCGCGTGCGCATGTTAGTGGGAAGTTTCTTGTGCAAACACCTTTTGATCGATTGGCGATGGGGAGAAGCGTATTTCGCAGAAAAATTATTGGATTATGAAATGTCGAGTAATGTAGGAAATTGGCAATGGGTTGCTGGTTGCGGCGTAGATGCTGCCCCCTACTTCCGTATTTTTAATCCCATTGATCAAATCAAAAAGTTTGACAAACAACACGAATACATCCAGAAATGGGTGCCAGATTATCAAGAATTAAACTACCCACAACCCATCGTTGACCACAAGTTCGCACGCGAACGTTGCTTGACAACTTATAAAGCTGCGCTCAATGCCTAGGGAGGTGAAAAAAGCCCACCTACCTGAAAAAATTTGTGCCAGTTGTCAACGCCCTTTTAGTTGGCGAAAGAAATGGGAAAAGGACTGGGAAAATGTAAAATATTGTAGCAAAAGATGCAGAAACGAAAAGGAAAAGCCCTCGTCTGGCTAAGAAATGATTTGCGCATTAAGGACCAAGCTTCCTTTTATCACGCCACCCATCAACATGAAACCGTCATTGCTTTATATAGCTTTGACCCCTTACATTACAGCGAGACGCAATGGGGATTTAAAAAAACCGAAGCCTTTAGAGCACAGTTTTTACTTGAAACCCTTGCTCAAATTCAAAAAGATCTCCTCAAGCACAACATCAGTCTAGTGATTAGTCAAGAAGATCCTGCAAAGGGAATGCAAGAACTGATCAAAGATCACGCTATTACCGAACTCTACTGGCAAAAAGAATGGACCCAAGAAGAAAGGGAACGCGAAGAAGAAGTTCGTGCTGTGCTTTCAGAAAACATTTCGGTGCATAGCCATTATGATCAATTTCTCTTTCATCCAGAAGATGTTCCCATGGAGATCGATCAATTACCCGAAGTCTTTACCGTCTTCCGTAAGAAATGTGAAAAATACAGTAAAGTACGCAGCAGTTTTCCTGAAGCATTAGTGATGCCAGAGAGCAATTTGTTGCACAAACAGTTTACGCTTCCCAGTCTTGCAGATTTAGGCTTAAAAACGCCTGAGGTTCACCCCAACTCTGCTTTCCCTTTTAGAGGAGGAAGCTTGGCAGCACAATTGCGCCTAGAACATTATTTCTGGGATACAGAAAAGCTGTCGTTCTACAAACAAACCCGCAATGGATTAGTCGGCTTAGATTATAGCTCAAAGTTCTCGGCTTGGTTAGCGAATGGCTCCATCTCTGCCCGACAAATCTATTGGGAAATCAAAGAATACGAAGCACAAATACAAAAGAATCAATCGACCTATTGGCTTATTTTTGAATTGATATGGAGAGATTATTTTAAGTTTATTTCCCTGAAACACCAAGATCGTATCTTCCAACTGGGAGGTATTCTACAAAAAGACTATCACTGGAAAAATAATCCCAAAACCATTCAAGCTTGGATCGACGGGGAAACCCGTGAGCCTTTTGTCAATGCCAATATGATTGAATTGCAAAAGACCGGCTGGATGAGCAATCGCGGGAGACAGAATGTCACTTCTTATTTAGCCAAAGATCTTCTATTGGACTGGCGCATAGGTGCCGCCTATTTTGAAGCCCAATTAATCGATTATGATGTACACAGCAATTATGGCAACTGGATGTATGTCGCCGGAGTAGGAAACGATCCTAGAGACCGTAAATTCAATGTTCGCATGCAAGCAGAACGCTATGATGAAAACGGAAAGTTTCAACGCCAGTGGAATCAAAAAAGTTTATTCGAATGAAGCTACGCTTAATCTTAGGAGACCAACTGAACTTACAGCACCCATGGTTGGAGACTGTTGATGAAGAAGTGACTTATGTCCTCATGGAAATGCGACAAGAGACTGATTATGCGCCGCACCATATTCAAAAGGTCGTGGGTTTCTTTGGCGCGATGCGCCATTTTGCACAAATGCTAAAACAACAAGGGCATCAGGTTATTTATTTCAAACTAGATGATGCTGAAAACCAACAAGCACTCCCCGCTAACCTGGATGTAATCATTGAGCAACAGCACATCACTTCTTTTGAATATCAATACCCAGATGAATACCGCTTAGACCAGCAATTAAAGAATTTTTGCGAGGGACTCGACTTGCCTACAAAAGTGCATGACAGCCATCACTTTATGACCAGTCGGGAAGAATTATCACAATTTTTTGAAGGCAAAAAGCAATTGATCCTAGAGTTCTTTTACCGCAATATGCGTAAGCAATTCAACCTGTTAATGGAACAAGGTCAGCCTGAAGGAGGACAATGGAACTTTGATAAAAACAATCGCAAAAAGTGGAAAGATAGTCCTGCGATCCCAGTGGCTTATGTTCCAAAAACAGAAGAATTAGAAGCCCTCGAAAAACTGATTCATGCTGCCGGAGTAAAGACAATTGGAACCCTTGATACAAACAATTATATTTTCCCCTTTAGTCGAGAAGAAGCCCTAGTGCAGCTAGCGTATTTCTGTGAGCACTTATTGGTGCATTTTGGGGATTATCAAGATGCTTTACACACTGAAGAAATCAACCTCTTCCACTCTAGAATATCTTTTGCACTCAATGTCAAAATGATTAGTCCGCTAGAAGTGGTAGAAAAAGTCATCGCCTATTATCGTCAACACCAAGATGAGATTGAACTTTCGCAAGTCGAAGGTTTTGTAAGACAGATCATTGGGTGGCGAGAATATATGCGTGGGATTTATTGGAAAGAAATGCCCGCCTATGCAGAAAAAAATGCGCTAGAGAATCACAACCCGCTTCCAGACTTTTATTGGACAGCAAAGACAAAGATGAATTGCCTTCACCACAGCATTCAAAATTCTTTAGACAATGCTTATGCCCACCACATTCAACGTTTAATGATCACAGGGAACTTTGCCTTGTTAGCACAAGTGCATCCAGATGCGGTTGATCAATGGTATTTAGGCATTTATGCCGATGCGATTGAGTGGGTGCAAATCACCAATACCCGTGGTATGAGTCAGTGGGCAGACGGGGGAATAGTCGCAACAAAGCCTTATGTTTCTGCCGCTTCCTATATCAATAAAATGAGCAATTATTGTGAAAGCTGTGCTTATGATAAAAAGAAACGCTTAGGAGAAAATGCTTGTCCGTTTAATAGTCTCTACTGGAATTTCCTCGATGATAAAAAGCAGTTCTTCGCCAAAAATAATCGCATGGCCATGATGCTGCGATTACTCGAAAAAATACCAGCACAAGAATTAGCTGAAATCAAAGCTCGTGCAGGGGCAATATTAAGTAATCCAGATGCCTATTAATTCGATTCCTACCGCTATTGTTTGGTTAAAGCGCGACTTGCGTTTAAGGGATCATGCTACAATTAGTTTAGCACAAAAAAATCACAAGCAAGTTCTCTTACTTTATGTTGCAGAACCTTCTTTAAGAAAGGAAGCGCACAGTAGTGAACGCCACTTTGATTTTATCAAACAATCTATCGTTGATTTAAATCAGCAACTAAAAGCTTTTAACACGGCGATTTTAACTGTTGTAGGCGAGGTCATTGACGTTTTTAATCAACTAAAGCAGCTCCTTACAGTTGAGGGAATTTATTCTCATACAGAGACCGGAATTGGGATAACCTATCAACGAGATCTCAATGTTGCTGCCTGGTGTCAAGAACACAACATTCCATGGGTTGAAAAGAGACAACAAGGTGTTTTTCGCGCAATGCGCGATAGAAAAAAATGGATACAACAATGGAGCCAATTGATGAATAAGACACAGTATTCTAGTCCGTCAAAAAAAGGCTTTATTCATGAAAAAGAAGTGCAGCAATTAAGCACACATTTTGAAGTTTTAAATTGTGCCACTACAGTGGCAAAAGGAATACAGCCTGGCGGCGAAAAGGCAGCTTATCGCTATTTGGATTCCTTTTTTGAAGGGCGCTACCAAAACTATCAAACCCATATTTCAAAACCCGATCTCGCCCGTAAAAGCTGTAGCCGTCTTTCCCCCTATATTGCGTATGGAAATCTGTCGATACGACAAGTTTTACATCGCACAGAAACAGAAAAAGAAGCCGGAAAGAAAGGCTTTGGGATTCGTGCCTTTGAGTCTCGTTTACGCTGGCAAGCCCATTTTATTCAAAAATTTGAAATGGAATGCCGTATGGAGTTTGAGAGTATTAATCGTGGTTATCACCTGCTCAAGAAACCTTTGAACCAAAGTCATATTACTGCCTGGGAAGAAGGAAAAACAGGGGTTCCCATGGTTGACGCCGCGATGCGTTGTTTAGTCGCGACAGGCTATTTGAATTTTAGGATGCGGGCTTTAGTGGTATCGTTTTTTGTACATCAGTTATGGCAACCCTGGCAAGCTTGTTCGGCTTTTTTAGCGAGACAGTTCTTGGATTTTGAACCAGGGATTCACTTTCCGCAATTGCAAATGCAAGCGGGAGAAACGGGGATCAATACCCTGCGCATTTACAATCCCGTTAAAAACGGGCAAGAGCACGACCCAAAAGGACTTTTCACCCAACAATGGCTCCCTGAATTAAAAAATCTCCCTGCTGCATTGGTTCACACCCCCTGGGAAATTACTCCCTTTGAAGAAGGCCTTTATGGTTTCGAATTAGGCACTAGCTACCCAAAACCCATCGTGGATCTTGATAAAAGTAGAAAACACGCCTCTGATATCTTGTGGAACTTACAGAAGAATTCACATGTATATCAAGAGAGTAAACGCATTTTACAGCGACATACCTTACCCAACAGAAAAAGCATACAATAAAGATGAAGAAGAAATTTGACCTTAATGATGAACAAGTTGATCGCATTATAGAAATGGCTTGGGAAGATCGTACCCCTTTTGATGCCATCACAGATCAATTTGGCTTAAAAGAGCAGGATGTTATTGAATTAATGCGCAGGGAAATGAAGCGTTCCAGTTTCAATTTATGGCGTGCACGTGTACAAGGAAGAAGCACCAAACACCGCAAAAGTCGCGGGGAAGAAGTGGATCGCTTTAAGTGCTCCAGACAACGCAACATTAGCAATAACAAGGTCTCTAAAAGATAATTTTGTACCTTAAGGAGAAATCCTTGAGAAATGAAACAGAATAAAACACAAAAAACGAACGAAAGTGTTCGCTTGTTTTTGTCTTCTGTAGCAGAGGAACAAAAAAGGGAAGACAGTTACACCCTCTTAAACTTAATGGGGGAAATCACCCAAGCTGAACCCCATCTATGGGGGACGAGCATTATTGGTTTTGGTGAATACCATTACAAATATAAAACCGGAAGAGAAGGTGATTGGTTTTTAACGGGATTTGCCCCTAGAAAGCAAGCTTTAACCCTTTATCTTATGTGCGATCTCTCGCACGATGGTTTAGATTTTTCTGGATTAGGAAAATACAAACTGGGAAAAGGTTGCCTTTATATCAAACGCTTGAGCGATATAGATGTTAAAGTCCTTAAAAGAATCATTCAAGACTCTATTCGCATTATTGAAGAAAAGTATTCTTAATTTTCTTTTTGCAAAATTTCTACTCCCATCCCTATACTCAAAGCGCGTTGTTTGACCCATTGTGCATGACTCGCGCTACGCGCATAAAGGGATTTCCCAAAGACCCCTGCGGAAAACCAAAGGCCTTCTACACCCAGGTCTTCAATCCATTCGATGGAAATAAAAAAGTCATCTTCGACATAGATATCATAGGGCGTTAAATCAACCGTTATGGTTTGAGGATCATTGGGCAATTCCAGATAGATGGGTTCTTGCAAGACGTTTTCTCCGGGGAAGCCTTCTTCTTCTAAGTAAATGTTTAATCTTAAAATGACACTTTCAATGGTGTTTTCTGCAATGGCCAGCCAAAAGCCTTGCACCAAAGTAGGGCGTTGCTTTTTCACCCGAACAAACTGTGCTATTTCATTCCCCAATTGATTAGTGGTAAAGCCGGTTGTAATTAATTTAGAATCTGTTTCATTTCCCACTGCTTTCTTTTCCCACTTTCCGCTGGAGACCACTACTTCATTTAAAGCAGTCGCTTCTGGTTGAAAGTTAATGTTGAGTAGTTTCTCGTTTGACCCATCTAATTGATCGATTTTAAAGCTTTGGGAGGCAAAGCCTACCATAGAAAAATAGAGCGAATCATTGATCTTGTGATTGGGAATTTCAAGTAAATAATAGCCTGCCTCATCACTTACTGTACCAATCCCAGCCCCGGGAATCCCAATATTGACATAGGGTAAGGGCTCGTTAAATTCGGCATCAGTAATTTTTCCAAAAATCGTGGTTTGAGCATAAAGTATATTGCCCAAAAGGAAGAGGAAAATAAGGTAGGTAGGTCGCATAAAAGGGTTTGGGTTATGTAGTGCTTACATTCGTTGAATTTTAGCGCCTATTTTTTGAAGGCGTTCAACAATTCTTTCATAGCCACGATCGATTTGCTCGATATTGTGAATGGTCGAGGTTCCTTGCGCAGATAGAGCGGCAATCAATAAAGAAATTCCGGCGCGTATATCTGGCGAAGTCAAGGTGGCTGCTTTTAGCTGTGATTTGAAATCATGGCCAATGATCGACGCTCGATGGGGATCACATAAGATGATTTTTGCGCCCATATCGATTAATTTATCGACAAAGAACAAGCGGCTTTCAAACATCTTTTGATGAATTAAAACACTGCCTCTTGCTTGGGTTGCGACAACAAGAACAATACTCAATAGATCTGGGGTAAACCCAGGCCAGGGAGCATCTGCAACAGTTAAGATTGAACCGTCGATATAGTTTTGTATTTCATAGCCTTCTGTATGAGCAGGGATAAAAATATCATCCGCTCTTTTTTCTATGGTTAGGCCTAGTTTCCTAAAGACAGAAGGAATTTGCCCTAGGTATTCCCATTGGACATTTTTAATGGTAAGTTCACTTTTAGTCATTGCAGCAAGGCCAATCCAACTTCCTATCTCTACCATATCAGGTAAAACACGATGAGTTGTTCCGTTGAGGCTTTCTACTCCTTCTATGGTCAATAGGTTTGATCCAACACCC
>JBDNAJ010000040.1:0-24638 GCA_039768455.1 Candidatus Arcticimaribacter sp. | reverse complement strand
AGTTCATATAAGTGAGAACGCATCGGTGCCATTCCAGCTCCCCCTCCTACATAAAGCATTTCTGCTTCAGACTCGTTGATAAAGAATTCTCCAAATGGCCCAGAGATGGTTACTTTATCTCCTGCTTTTTTAGAGAAGATATAAGAAGATGCAACCCCTGGATTAACATCCATCCATCCATTCTTTGCGCGGTCCCATGGTGGGGTAGCAATACGAACATTTAACATTACTTCTCTACCTTCTGCAGGATAAGAAGCCATAGAGTAAGCACGTTCAACAGACTCTGGGTTTTTCATGGCCAATGGCCAAAGGTTAAACTTATCCCACTCTAGTTTAAATTTATCTGGCTCTCCTGGGTGCTCTTCTGGGTGAGCAGAGATATCCATGTCTTCGAATTTTACCTCACATTCTGGAATTTCAATTTGGATGTATCCACCCGCTTTGTAGTCCATTTCTTCTGGTAACTCAACAACAAATTCTTTGATAAAAGAAGCCACATTCCAGTTACGGACAACGGTTGCTTCCCATTTTTTGATTCCAAACACCTCTTCTGGTACTTGAATCACCATGTTCTCTTTTACCTTTACTTGGCATCCTAAACGCCAACCTTCGGCAATTTCTTTTCTAGAGAAGTGCGGCTTTTCTGTCGGAAGAATTTCTCCTCCACCTTCTAAAACCTGACATCTACATTGGATACAAGTTCCCCCTCCACCACAGGCAGATGGTAAAAAAATCTTGTTGTTTCCTAATGTGTTCAATAAAGTGCTTCCTGAAGAAACCTCAACGTCGTTCTCGCCATTGATAAGCAATGAAACAGGTCCAGAAGGCATTAGTTTGGCTTTAGCTCCTAACAACATACCCACCAACACAAAGATGATGCTTAAAAAGACAACGACACTCGCTATAACAATAGTATAATCCATTTTTTGCTTATAATTTAATTCCCATAAAACTCATAAATCCAATCGCCATTAAACCTGTAATAATAAAGGTTATTCCTAGTCCACGCAAAGGAGCGGGAACATTTGAATAGGTGATTTTTTCGCGAATCGCTGCAATAGCGATGATGGCTAAAAACCAACCAATTCCTGAACCAAATCCATAGACTGCCGACTCTCCTACTCCAGCAAAATCTTTTTGCTGCATAAAGAGTGAGCCTCCTAAGATGGCACAGTTTACTGCAATCAAGGGTAAGAAAATCCCTAACGCACCGTATAAAGCTGGTGCAAATTTTTCAACAATCATCTCAACCAATTGTACCATAGAAGCAATTACTGCAATAAACATGATAAAGCTTAAAAAGCTTAAATCTAATTCTGCGTATTCTGCTCCTAACCAAGCTAAAGCGCCCGGCTTTAATAAATAAGTATCTAATAAAAAGTTAATCGGTACAGTGATCGAAAGTACAAAGATCACGGCTGCTCCTAAACCTACTGCAGTTTTTACTGTCTTAGAAACCGCTAGATAAGAACACATCCCTAAGAAATAGGCGAAAATCATATTTTCAATAAAGATGCTCTTGACAAATAAGTTAACGTATGCTTCCATGATTTAGTTTTTTTCGATGAGTTTACGGTTACGGGCACGTTGTATCCAGATAAATATTCCAACTGTGATCAATGCCATGGGAGATAACAACATCAAACCGTTGTTTTCATAGCCCATTGCATAAGCCGCATCAGGAATTACTTGAATTCCCATTAACTTTCCAGAACCTAATAATTCTCTAAAGAAAGCAACAGCGATTAAGATAAAACCATATCCAGCTGCGTTTCCAATTCCGTCGAGGAAAGACTTCCATACACCGTTTCCTAGTGCAAAGGCTTCTAGACGTCCCATCACGATACAGTTGGTGATGATCAATCCAATGAATATAGATAGCTCTTTATAGACATCATAAGCAAAGGCTTTTAATACTTGGTCAACAAGTACTACCATTGCTGCTACAACCACTAACTGCACGATAATACGGATACGGTTAGGGATAAGGTTTCTCAATAAAGAGATAATCACATTCGATGCTGCCATTACCGCCATTACCGAAATACTCATCACGATAGCCGGTTTTAATTGTACTGTGATCGCAAGGGCAGAACAGATCCCTAATACTTGAACAGTAATGGGGTTGTTGTCATCCATAGGATCAGAAAGAAGCGCTCGATTCTTTTTAGAGAACAAAGGTTCTTTTTCTTTATTCACGAAGAATAAAGTGGGTTTTTGGGTGGGTTGGTTTTCCTTCGCCATGAGTTTAATTTTGGTATGCAACTGTATTTTCTTCCGCGTTAGCGTCTAACACTTCTTCCATTTGTGTTTCTTCAATTACAGGAGTTTCAACAGGAACATTATTTTTAAAGTACGCTGTGTAGTGGGCTAAACGCTCACTGATCATATCTGTTACTCCGTCGCCAGTAATGGTCGCACCAGAGATAGCGTCAACTTCGTGATCGTCTTTATCAAGACCCTTAGGATCGTTATTCGTTTTGGAAACATTGATACCGACTAATTGTCCTTCGGAGTTAAATATTTTTTCTCCTACAAAACGATCTTGGAACCAGTCTTGGGTAATTTCTGCCCCTAATCCAGCTGTTTCTCCTTTGTGATCAAATACAGCTCCTTTAATGGTGGTCATATCGTCTTCTAGAGCAATATATCCCCAGATGGCGTCCCAAAGTCCTGCACCACGCAAGGGTACGATATAGTATTTAGCTTCTTCTACCTCTGCGATGTACAACGGAAAACGTTGTTGCTCTAAAGGCTTTTTGGTCTCAGTAGCCATTTCGACTTTAAAGGCATTCACCGTTTCGTCGTTTGAACCATCTGTGATTAAAGCTAATTCTTGTTTAATGTATTGATTGTACAAACCTTCTGCCTTATCGCGATCTGTTGAGATACCTATCGTCGATAAGATGTTTTGCATCTTTTCTTTTCTTACGTTTTCGTTTTGCTTGTCCTTTAAAGAAGTTGCTGTAAAGGCTAAAGAAGAAGCCACTACAAAAACCATTAAGGCTGCAAAAAGGAAAGTATATGCGTTACTGTCTCTATTCATCATTAAGCAGTTTTAATTTGAGCAGTTGCCCAACGTTTTTTTCTTCGGTTGATATTCCCCTCGATTACATAGTGATCGATGGTTGGTGCAAATACATTCATTAAAAGAATGGCTAACATTACACCTTCTGGGTAAGCCGGATTAAAGACACGGATAAGGATACAGAAGATTCCTGTAAGGATTCCATAAATCCATTTCCCTTTATTGGTTTGAGCAGCAGATACTGGGTCTGTTGCCATAAAGACAATACCAAAGGCAAACCCACCAACTACAAGGTGATTCATCCAGTCAAAGCTCATTAAAGCATTTGCTCCCCAAAGGTTGAACAAGAAGCCCATTACGGCTGCTCCTCCGATTCCTCCAGCGATAATTCTCCAGCTCCCTACACCAGTAGCGATAAGAATAAAGGCTCCAACAGCTACCCAAAGGGTAGAAGTTTCGGCGATAGATCCAGGGATAGCCCCTTGGAACATTTCAAAGAAAGAGTAGCTTACATCGTTTCCGGCAGCAAGACTTCCTAAAATTGTTTCTCCTGAAATAGCATCAACACTAGAAGCTTCAGAAACCCATACTTTGTTTCCAGACATATAAGTTGGATAAGCAAAGAATGCAAAAGCTCTAGCCGTTAAAGCCGGGTTAAGGATATTCATTCCTGTTCCCCCAAAAGCTTCTTTTGCAATTAATACTGCAAAGGCAACTGAAATAGCGACCATCCATAACGGAATATCAACTGGCATAATCATCGGGATCAATAGTCCAGTGACTAAGTAACCTTCGTTTACTTCGTGACCGCGATAAATCGCAAAAATAAATTCAATGGTTAATCCTACAATATAAGACACAGCAATCATCGGAACGATTTTCCATGATCCGTGGATAAAGGCATCTAAAAAGGTAAAAGCCTCTCCTGTTTGAATAAAATATTGATATCCTGTATTGTAAATACCATACACCAAGGCAGGTAATAAAGCGATGATTACAGTAACCATGGTTCGCTTTAAATCTACCGCATCACGAACGTGTGCTCCTTTATGGGTTGTGTGATTCGGTACAAATAAGAAAGTATCAAAAGCATTAATTGCAGGCGCAAAACGCTCGTACTTTTCGCCTTTACCAAAAGGCTTCTTAATGTTGTCTAGGGTTTTTCTTAAAAAATTCATACGCTCTTTTTTATCCTTCTTCTTTTATCATTAATTCAATTCCCTGTTTGATAATATCCTGTGCTTCAATTTTAGAAGTACTAGAATAATCTACTAAAGCAAAATCCTGAGGAACAACCTCATAGATTCCTAAAGCTTCCATACGCTCGACATCTTCAACCATACAAGCTTTTATCAATTGCATAGGATAGATATCCATCGGTAACACCTTTTCCATCTCCCCAGTTACAACTAGTGCACGTTCTTCTCCATTGAGGTTAGTATTTACTTTTGCTTTACGCTTTCCAAAAAGCCAAGACAAGGATGTCTTAGACATACTAGGAATGTTATTATCTACAAAAGGCAACCATCCAAACATGCGATAGTTATTTCCTTCAGGAATAATAGAAAACAAATTGTTGTAGAAACCTAAATAGTTATCAGGAGCGGTAGCCGTCCCTGTCAAAACATCCCCATTGATGTATCGGTTAGGCTGAGTGTTATCAATTTTAGCCCCTTCTAATAGTGCTGCTATTGACGCTCCTATTGTTGCTTTATAGTATTGCGGTGTTCCTACAGAAGATCCCACCAGCGCCACTGTTCTTTGCGCAGAGAATTCTCCCGTCATAAATAGGGCACCTATATTTACTACATCTTCTGGATTTACTACCCAAACACGCTCTCCTGCATTGATAGGCGCGAGATGGTGAATTTGTATCCCTACATTTCCAGCAGGATGCAAACCACTTACACCAACAATATTAGCGTTGTCTATTTTCTCAAAAAAACCTTTAAAATTTGCATCTGCAGTAAGGGTAAGGTTATCTGTTAGCTTCGCCAAAACATCTATTCCCTTCCGGAATTCTACTTTGTTGTTTTTCAAAAGAAAATCATAGTCAACATCTAATGGCGCAGTAGTGTAAGTCGAAACAAAGATCGCTTTAGGCGTATCTTCTGGACTAGCAATTGTTCCATAAGGACGTTGTGTGATAAAAGGCCATGCTCCAGCTTTCAACAAAATCTCTTTTATTTGCTCTTGATCAAGGGCATTTAACTCAGGGGTTTCGTGTTTTACCGCAGCAGCAGCATCATCTTGGGTAACAACTACCTCAAGAATTTTTCTTTTTGCTCCACGAACAATCGCTGTTACCTCACCGCTAACGGGAGACACAAAGTGAACACGTGGATTTTCTTTGACAAAAAACAAAGGTGTTCCCTTCTCTACCTTAGCCCCTTCTTTGACAAGAAGTTTTGGCGTAGTAGAAAAGAAATCATCTGGTTTAAGTGCAAATGTTTTGGAGGGGTGAATATCAACCAATATCTTATTGGCCTCACCATCAAGGTTTAAGTTAAAACCTTTTCGAATTCTTATGTCTTTGGACATTTGTATATCGTTAAATTCTAAAATTCACGCAAATTTAGCAATTTAAACTTGCTTCAAAAAATGCTCATCAAACGAATTTTTGCTATTTATAAACATTCTTAATAAGCTGTTTAAGCTTTAGATTATAAGCAGTGGCTTAAAAATTGTACCGCTAAAGTTTTCTTTATCTTTGTTAAATGAAGCAGTTAACTCTATTTGCCCTACTTTTTGGTTTTAGCCTAACGGTAGCTGGTCAAATTGTCAAAGAATCAACAAAAGTTGACTTTATAAAATCCATCTATTTTTCTAGCGCAGATCAACTGCAACAAATCCCCCTCATTAGACGTAACGAATCTTTTACACTTTACTTCGATGACCTGCTAGCGCAAGACAACGATTACTACTATCGCATTAAACACTTTAATCATGACTGGACTCCTAGTGACTTGATTCAAAACCAATATCTCGATGGTTTCGACAACCAACGTATCGAGAACTTCAATAGCTCTTATGGCACCCTACAGACCTATAACAATTATGCACTTACCCTCCCGACTAACGATACTCGCTTTAGGATTTCAGGAAATTATATGATTGAAATTTACAATCGTTATGATGAGTTAATGTTTGCTAGAAAATTCATGATTTATGAAGAAAAAGCACAAGTACAACTGGGCGTTTACCCTACACAAAAAGTGGAACGCTTGTTAAGTCATCAAAACTTACAATTTACCATCAATCCGCTTTTTTCGGTTAGAAATCCACAAAATGACCTCAAGGTAGTCTTACTTCAAAACGATCAATGGAATAGCAGTATTCTCGCTCCAGCACCACAATACAATAGTGGCAACAGTTTGGTTTACCGCTATGAAGAAGCAACACAATTTGAAGGCGGTAACGAATACCTCAATTTTGATACAAAAGATTTGCGTTCTGTCACCCCTAATATTAGCTATGTCAATAAAGGCGAATTATACGAACACTACCTCTATACAGATGCACCTAGGAAAGATTTCCCCTACACCTACTATCCAGATATTAATGGAAATTTCTTAATCCAAACCCTTCAAGGTAGCGACCCCAATATTGAAGCAGATTATACAGAAGTTTACTTTAGCCTCGCCAAACAATACACTTTAAAAGAAGAAGAAATTTATATCTATGGCAAGTTCAACAATTACGCCTTGACCGATGAAAATAAAATGGTTTACAACCCCAGCCTTGAAATCTATGAAGGCATCCTCCTTTTAAAACAAGGCTTCTACAACTATAAATACCTAGAAGTAATCGATGGTAACACTTTAAAAAACAGCATCTCAGGGAGTTATTCTCAAACAGAAAATCTTTACACTGTCTTGGTTTATCACCGCGGAATCGGAGATCTATACGACGCTTTAATCGGTGTTGGACAAGCCCAATCTTTTGCACTAGAACGTTAAATTTTTACCTCAAAAATTTAATATAACTTAAAGCGGTGTATTTATATTTATTTTTTCCTTAACTTGCTATTAGTTAAGGAAATAATTATGTTTCAGCAAGTCACAAAAGGAATCAAAATTTCAGTACTAACAAAGTACGAAGGGGCTTTTTTGAAAAAAAACACCCTCAACCACGCCTTTCGTTATACTGTTCGCATTGAAAATCAGAGCAAAGATGTTGTTCAATTAATCAATCGAAATTGGAAAATAATGGAATCTAACCGCCGTCCTCACTATGTTGAAGGAGCAGGTGTAATCGGTAAAAAACCGATTTTAAAATCTGGCGAAATCCACACCTATCAATCCAATTGTCTGATCACCTCCCCCATAGGAGCCATGAGTGGATTCTATACCATGGTCAATTTCTCTTCTGCGCAAGAATTTGAAGTTGAAATCCCCACCTTTAAATTAGCCGCCACTTTTGCATTAAATTGATTTAATTTTTCTTTATTTGAAAAAAAGAATCATGCAAAACAGTTTCCCAAGAAGCCCTAAGGCGATTAACGAGCCTGTACGCCCTTACCACCCGGGTAGTGATGACGTAAAAGCAGTTCTAAAAACGTATAAAGATTTATACCACCAAAACACTGAGGTTCCCTTGACCATTAACGGAGAAAAAATCCGAATGGGGAATACCGCAGAGATGCGACCACCACATGACCATCAGCATGTATTAGGGTCTTATCATTTAGCCGAAAAAAAAGAAGTTGAAAAAGCCATCGCAAGTGCTTTAACTGCAAGAGATGCCTGGAGCAAACTATCGTTTCAACACAGAGCGACTATTTTTTTAAGAGCTGCAGATTTATTAGCAGGACCATACCGCACTAAGATTAACGCTTCCACCATGCTAGCGCAATCAAAAACAATTCATCAAGCAGAGATAGACGCTGCCTGTGAGTTCATCGACTTTTTGCGTTTTAATGTTCAATTTGCCGAAGAGATTTACAACGAACAACCTTACTCTGGCGATGGAGTCTGGAATAGACTAAGCTACCGTCCTTTAGAAGGTTTTATCTATGCTATAAGCCCTTTTAATTTTACGGCTATCGCCGGAAATCTATCCGCGGCACCTGCCATCATGGGAAATACCATCGTATGGAAACCCAGTGATCATCAAATCCTATCCGCCCATGTTATCATGGAAGTTTTTGAAGAAGCGGGCTTACCTCCTGGGGTAATCAATATGGTGATGGGCGATCCAGCAATGGTCACAGACACCGTTCTTGCATCTCCAGATTTTGCAGGGATTCACTTTACAGGATCTACCTTTATCTTTAAGAATATTTGGCAAAAAATTGGTCAAAATATCCACCAATACAAAACCTATCCTAGAATTGTAGGAGAAACGGGCGGGAAAGACTTTATCGTTGCTCATCCCAGTGCTGTCCCTGGAGAAGTTGCTACGGGTATCGTGCGTGGTGCTTTTGAATTCCAAGGGCAAAAATGTTCTGCTGCTTCAAGGGTGTATTTACCAAAATCAAATGCACAAGCAATATTAGATCGCGTAGTAAGCGACCTTAAAAGTATCACAATGGGATCGCCAGAAGACACAAACAACTTTGTCACTGCTGTAATTCATCAAGGGGCATTTAACCGATTAAAAGAAGCCATTGACCAAGCAAAACAATCTGATGAAGTAACACTCTTACACGGTGGAAACTGCGATGACAGTAAAGGATACTTTGTCGAACCAACGGTATTAGTAACGACAAACCCTCATTATGATACCATGACTAGAGAGCTCTTTGGGCCTGTTGTAACGGTTTATATTTATGAGGACAAAGACTTTGAAGACACTTTAAAACTTGTTGATCAAACCTCTGACTATGCCCTAACAGGAGCAATTTTCTCAAAAGATCGTTATGCTGCAGAGCTTGCGCTAGATGCGCTAGAAAACAGTGCGGGGAATTTCTATATCAATGACAAACCCACCGGGGCAGTAGTGGGACAACAACCCTTTGGCGGAGCGAGAGCTTCTGGAACGAACGATAAGGCAGGGTCAAAACTCAATCTACTGAGATGGGTTTCGCCTCGTTTAATCAAAGAGCCTTTATTAACGCCCACAGATTATCGCTATCCTTTTTTAGGAGAATAAAATTTTGTTAAAATCATAAGAGACTGTTTTTTAAGGATGTACTTTTAAGGTAACCCAAAAACAGTCTTTTTATGAAAACCTACTTTCTTACCCTTAGCCTTTTCTTCGGTTGTTGCTTTTTTGTATTTGCCCAAGAGGCAGATGTACAGTATAAAGTCACGAAAGAATACGACAAAAACGGTAACCTTATCCGTTATGACTCCATTAAAACTCAAAAAAATAAATGGGTCTCGTCTAACTACAGTTTTAATTTCAATCAAGAGAATCTCGACAGCCTTTTAAATGGACTAGATCATATCGGTACTAAAATGGGGATCTTTCTTTCTGATTCAATTTCCCATAAAATTGATCAAGTTTTTAAAGACAAAAACTTCCATATCTGGATGGATGATTTTGAAGACGATGGGTTCTATTTAAAACTTGATGATATGGAGATGGACTTAGACAGTTTAAAGTCACATGCCCGCATTAAAATGCATCATTTTAGGACAAAAAATGATTCTGTTATCGAGCAGCATTTAGAAAAAGAATTGAAACGCATTCAAAAAAAGCTAGAGAAGATCAAAGCTAAAAGGAAAACTCAATAACGCAAACCGCTTGCGAGATTTCGTAAGTCTGAAGAGACTACTTTTTGTTGCTTTTCTAAAACCCCTAACATTTCTTGTGCTACCCTGGATTTTGAATAATCTCCTGCTATACGCCGAATCAAATTTTCTCCCTTTGCATCGATGATACGCACCACGGGATTGTTCCAACTGGGCTCCCCATATTGCTTGAGCACGGCATTGTCTTTTCCCCGCTTATTATTAAAAATCGCTAAAGGGATAAAATGCTCCTCTATGGTTTTAACAATAACAGCATTACTCAACACTCCTTTTCCATAATTCCTGCAGGTCAAACAGCCGGGGACTTCTTGGAATAAAACAAAAATAGGCTTATTTTGCTTTCGCGAAAGCGCTAAGGCTTGATCAAAATCCCTATACCAAGAGACTTTCCCCAACTCTTGGGCTTGAGTTGCGGGTTGGGTGCGATTTTGGGCGAAGCCCATCACACAAAAAATAAAACAACAGAAAATTACAATTCGATTCATCACAGTAAGATTTAGAATCTAACTGCAACAAGCAATGTGCCAAAGGGGATAACAGTATACTTTTTAACTTTTTAAAGGAAGGTAAACTACTTTTTTGGTGTCAAAAAATTCTTCTTTATAGTAGTCAGAAAGCGGAAATTCTTGCGCAGTTGGGAAATTAGCGAGCTCTTCGCTAAGGTCTCCGCCTTTTAGATAAAGGATGCCGTTGTTTAACTTATGACTTCCCTTGTTTTTTACATTTTTTTTGACCCATGGAACAAAATCCTCCATTTTAGTTACTGCCCTACTCACAACAAAATCAACCGGTTGTTTGAATTCTTGCGCCCGTTGATGTCTTGCTTCAACATTTTTCAAGTGTAAAGCTTCGGCGACAGCCTGCACCACTTTTATTTTTTTACCGATAGAATCAATTAAATAAAAATCAACCTTTGGATAAAGTATCGCTAGAGGGATCCCGGGAAAACCACCCCCCGTACCTACATCTAAAACCCTTGATCCCGATTTAAATGACTGTACCTTAGCTATCCCCATAGAATGTAAGACATGTTTTTCATAAAGTGCGTCAATATCTTTTCGAGAAATCACATTGATTTGTGCATTCCATTCTTTGTATAATGCTTCCAATTTATCAAACTGTTGATATTGGTGTTTAGAAAGAGATGGAAAATAGTGCTGTATAAGAGTCAAAATTTGTAGTTTTAGAAAAACATTCAAAGATACATTCTTATCTGCTATGGAAAAGCAATCGAACAACAAACCCCTAAGATTTTCACGTAAAGACCCAAAGAAGTTTTTTCAAACTTTAAACAAACGGGTCAATGATCATTTTAAAAACCGCAAAGCACCAAAAACTGGGAACTGGCAATTGTACTTAAAAACTATGATTATGTTTTCCTTATTAGTCGCGCCTTATTTTCTGATCCTGTTGAGCGATCTCAATATTTGGATTAAACTCATTTTGGCTATTGTGATGGGAGTAGGTATGGCTGGTGTGGGTATGAACGTCATGCACGACGGGAATCATGGTTCATTTTCAAAATACGACTGGATCAATAAAACCATGGGAGCTAGCATCTATTTGCTCGCCGGTAATGTACATAACTGGAAAGTACAACACAATATTTTACATCACACCTATACGAATATTCATGGGCATGATGAAGATTTAGAAGCGGGAAGAATTATTCGCTTCTCAAAACACAGTGATTGGTTTTCTTTTCATCGCTTTCAGCACTATTACGCAGTTTTCGTTTACGGTTTACTAACGTTTAACTGGGTGCTTACATCTGATTTTAGTCAAATTAGACGCTACTTAAAAAAAAAACTTACTTACCGTAAAAAACTCCAACCCATGCGCCAATGGATGATTTTAATTGGCACAAAAGTCATGTATTCTGGGATATGGATCATTATCCCTATGCTGGTCATGAAAATGCCTTGGTGGCAAATTCTTTTAGGCTTCTTTATTATGCACTATACTGCCGGCCTTATTTTGAGTCTAACCTTTCAATTGGCTCACGTTATTGAGGATGCCCAAATGCCACTACCCGATGAAGAAACTGGGAATATGAAAAACACCTGGGCGATTCATCAATTATTAACCACGGTAAATTTTTCTACTAAAAACAGGTTTGTCAATTGGTTTACAGGTGGTTTAAACCACCAAATTGAACACCACATTTTTCCTCATATTAGTCATATCCATTACACAGATATTGCAAAAATTGTGAAAAAAACTGCAAAGGAGTTTAATTTACCTTACAACGAGTATAAAACTACTAGAAGTGCCTTATTTTCGCACTTCAAACATTTAAAAAAGATGGGGGTTCAACCCGCATAAACGACTATTATTATGGAGGCACTTTCGGCACGAATCAACAGTCTACCTGTTTCAGCTACCCTTGCCATGGCTGCAAAAGCCAGAGAATTAAAAAATGAAGGAATTGACGTTATTGGATTAAGTTTGGGGGAACCAGATTTCAATACCCCTGAGTTTATTAAAGATGCTGCTATTCAAGCAGTAAATGACAACTATAACGCTTACTCTCCTGTCGATGGATATGCTGATTTAAAGCAAGCCATCATCACTAAATTTAAAAGAGATAATGGGCTAGAATATGCCGCAAACCAGATTGTAGTTTCTACGGGAGCAAAACAATCGATTGCTAATGTGTGTATGGTCTTACTCAACCCTGGGGACGAAGTTCTACTTCCTGCACCTTATTGGGTAAGTTATTCTGCTATTGCAACCTTGGCTGAAGCAAAATCAACCATCATCCCTACCAGTATTGATAATGATTTCAAGATTACGCCAGAGCAACTTGAAGCAGCCATTACGCCTAAGACTAAACTCATCATGTTTAACTCGCCTAATAACCCGAGTGGAACAATCTATACCGAAGACGAGTACCGTGCATTAGGAAAAGTTTTAGAAAAGCATCCAGACATTTATATTATGTCTGATGAGATCTATGAGCACATTAACTATGGGACACCGCACTTTAGTATTGCAGCTATTCCAGCATTATATGACCGCACGATCACCGTTAACGGAGTCGCAAAGGCTTTTGCAATGACGGGATGGAGAATAGGCTATATCGGAGCACCTGCGTGGATTGCTAAAGCCTGTAACAAAATGCAGGGCCAGATTACTTCTGGAGCAAACTGTATCGCACAACGTGCAACCATTACTGCCCTTGAGGCACCGGTGAGTAACATTCAATATATGGTGGATGAGTTCCAAAGTCGTCGTAAATTAATCATCGAATTACTTACTGCGATTCCAGGTTTTCGCATTAATGAGCCAGAAGGAGCTTTTTATGTGTTCCCAGATGTTTCTCATTATTTTGGAAAAACCATGAATGGAAAAACCATTAATGACGCCTCTGACTTTGCGCTTTATTTATTAGAAGAAGCACACGTGGCAACAGTAACAGGAGACGCCTTTGGAAATGGAGATTGTATCCGTATTTCTTATGCTGCCTCTGTAGATAACATTAAAGAAGCGATTGCGCGAATTGCGAAAGCATTAGCCTAACACAATTAATATTGATTTAAGAAAACCGCCTTTGGGCGGTTTTTTTTTATTCCCTATAGGTCAAAATATAAGCGTACTTTAGCAAAGTTATACAGTTACATGAAATTTAAGGATCTCGCCCTAGAGGCACCCATACTAAAAGCACTTGAAAAACAAGGCTATACCCAGCCCACTCCTATCCAAGAAAAAGCCATCCCTATTTTATTAAAAGGGCATGATTTGTTGGGCGTTGCCCAAACTGGAACAGGAAAAACTGCTGCCTTTGGTATTCCTATTTTAAACCATTTGTGCAAAGACAAATCCACTGGAAAAGGAAGACGTAAAATAAAAGCCCTAGTGGTCACTCCAACACGTGAGCTCGCCATTCAAATTGCCGAAAACTTTACCGCCTACAGTCAGTTCACTAACCTTAGAAACGCCGTCATTTTCGGTGGGGTTAAACAAGCCCAACAAGTGAAGAACCTGCGTAATGGCGTTGACATTTTAATCGCAACCCCGGGACGATTATTGGATTTAATGAGTCAAGGACATATCACTTTCAAAGATTTGGAACATGTGGTATTAGACGAAGCAGATCAAATGCTGGACATGGGCTTTATTCATGATGTCAAAAAAATAATTGCTCATCTTCCTAAAAAAAGACAATCGCTTTTCTTTTCGGCTACCATGCCAAAAACCATCGTCGAACTGTCCAAAAAAATGCTGGGCAACTTTGAACGTGTCACCATCAAACCAGAACAGGCAACTGCAGAAAAGGTAGAGCAAGGCATTTATTTTGTAAGTAAAGGCAACAAACCGAAACTATTAGTGCACTTACTTGAAGAGCGTAAAAACGAATCTGTCCTTGTGTTTTCCCGTACCAAACACGGAGCAAATAAGATTGTCAAAAAATTAGAACAATCTGGAATTCGATCTGCGGCTATACACGGGAATAAGTCTCAAAATATGCGACAAAAAGCATTGGGGGATTTTAAAATGGGAAAACTAAATGTTCTTATAGCGACAGATATCGCAGCTAGAGGAATTGACATTGACGAACTATCCCTAGTGATCAATTTTGATCTTCCCAATGTTGCAGAAACCTATGTCCACCGCATTGGTAGAACGGGAAGAGCAAATGCAAGCGGGATAGCACTTTCTTTTTGCATGGCAGAAGAACGCCCCTACCTTAAAGATATTGAGCAACTCATCAAACAAAAAGTACCGCGCTTAGGAGATCATCCATTTATGGAAGACCACGATGCCATTGAGGAGGCTTCTGTTAAAAAGCCAGCTAAAGCAAGGCCCAAAAAGCGGAATTATTCTCGAAACAATCGCTCGAAAAAAAGAAAGTAATCTTAATTACGAATTAGTTTTTTGCGTTTTTAATGCTTCATAAAATCGCGCACAAGTCACAAAATGCCAGGGCACTACGACAAGCACTCCTACTCCTAGGCATATTAGGCCTAGTAAATACCACGGAATAAATCGCAAAGTAAGGCCTAACAATTTAAAACGGTAGCCTGAAGTCAAGTTCCAACTTTCATTCAAACACTCACTAAAAGATAATTCAGGCCGATCTGCCATGATATAAAAAGTCATGGAAAGTGCAATCCCCACTACTATCCCCGGTATGATCAACAAAACAATCCCAACAAAGAACAATATGGTGTAGCAAAGGTTCGCTAAAAAGCTTTTCCCAAAAACTTTAAAGCCATCAAATAACTGGAAAAAATGTGGTGTTTCCCCTCTTATCACAGAAAACGAAAAATAGGCAAGCCCTACAGAGAGCGGACCCGATAATAATAAACTGATTATACCTTCTCCATCTGGAAAGATACTAGAAGGAACTCCCACGATAATTGCATAGACAAAGGCTACCAGAACCCCGAGGCCCCAGTGGGGCGCCAAATCTTTTCTGGACTGGCGCATTAAATTTAGGTTTGAAAAGGGCATAATGTTGTGTTTAATTAAAACAAGATATAAAAAAACCGCCTATTGGCGGTTTTCTTTGTTTATCCTTTAACGATTTGTTCTTGATGATTAATCGACTCTTGGTGAATCGCTTTAAACATTCGAAGAACAAACTCTTCTGACAATCCACGGCTCTCTCCTTCTAAAACCATTTTACCAAGGATTTCATTCCAGCGCTTGTTTTGAAGCACTGCAACATTATTGGTTTTCTTTATTTCTCCAATCGCTTCGGCTACTTTCATACGCTTGCCTAAGGTATCTAAAATCGCTTGATCAGCAACATCGATTTGAGCACGAAGGTTCTGTAATTCAGCTTGGTAAGACTCCTCGTCTGTTGTAGCTTCTCTAATTTTCAAATCCTTCATGATTTGAACTAAAGCAGTAGGGGTAACTTGCTGTGCAGCATCACTCCATGCATTATCTGGATCCCAGTGGCTTTCGATCATTAAACCGTCAAAGTTTAAATCAAGGGCCATTTGGCAAGTATCAAAAATCATATCGCGTTTCCCAGTAATGTGAGATGGATCACAGATTAAAGGAAGATCAGGGAATCGATTTTGAACCTCAACAGCAATTTGCCATTCTGGGTTATTTCTGTATTTAGATTTACCATAAGCAGAGAACCCACGATGGATTAAACCTAAGTTTTTAATGTTTGCAGTGTATAAACGTTCAACTCCACCTAGCCATAAAGCTACGTCTGGGTTTACTGGATTTTTCACCAATACAATCTTATCAGTTCCCTCAAGGGCATCGGCAATTTCTTGCACGATAAAAGGGCTTACTGTTGAACGTGCACCGATCCATAAGATATCGATATCGTGTTCTAAAGCAAGTTTTACGTGGTCTTTATTCGCTACCTCAGTAGCCGTTAATAAACCTGTTTCTTCTTTTACACGTTGTAGCCATTTTAGACCAATTGCCCCTACTCCTTCAAAGTTTCCAGGACGGGTTCTAGGTTTCCAGATACCTGCACGGTAAACCGTTACATCTGTATCTTTGAGTTCATGAGCAATTTTCATGACTTGCTCTTCTGTTTCGGCGCTACAAGGTCCACCGATTACTAAAGGGTGCGAAAGACCAAAGTCGTTTAACCATTCGCGCATTGCTGGTGTATTCTCCATATCTAATTATTGTGTTTTATTCCGTTTAAGATGGTTGTTAATTGGTTGGTATGTTTCATTTGTTGGTGCAAATCATCGATAGCATCTGCTGCTAATTTGCTTTTGAAATCTTCTAAATTTTTAATGTAAGCAGAAAGAATCTCCAATACATTTTCCTTATTCTGCTCAAAGATGGGCGCCCACATATCTGGGGAACTTTTTGCCAAACGAACGGTAGATTCAAATCCACTTCCGGCAAGATCAAAAATGTTTTGCTCATTGGCTTCTTGCTCAAGGACCGTTTTCCCTAACATAAAAGAGCTTACGTGAGATAGGTGAGAAACACAGGCCATATGACGGTCGTGTTCTTGTGGCTCCATAAAACGCAAGTACATGCCCATTTGGCGAAAGGTGGTTTTTGACCAAGTCAATAAATCGGCTCGGGTCTTTTTTGCTTCACATAAGATTTGTGGTTTCCCTTTAAATAATCCTAGATGGGCAGCCTTTGGTCCAGAAAACTCTGTCCCCGCAATGGGGTGCGCTGCAAGGTATTGATCGCGCTTTGGATGATTTTCTATCACCTTACACAACTGCTCTTTGGTAGAACCTACATCAAACAACAAAGCATCATCATTCAATTGATCTAAAAGACTAGGCAATAAACGGAGACATTCTTTTACAGGAATACTCAAAATCACGCGATCTGCTTCTGCTAAAGTGTCCAGACTACCTTTTTCATCGATGATCCCTAAGGATAGGGCTTCCTCTAGATGAGCTTCACTTTGATCAACGCCTACAATGGTGCAATCATCATACAACTGTTTAAGCTCTAAAGCCATTGACCCCCCAATTAAACCGATACCGATGACGTATATTTTCATGCTTTCATTCGGTTTATTGCGGTGGTTATTTGATCTTCATTAACGCAAAGTGAAAAGCGAATATAGCCTTCTCCTTGTGTTCCAAAAATAGTTCCTGGAGTGATAAAGATATCCTTCTCATAAAGGATTTGATCGATGTATTCTTCTGCAGCGATAGAAGTATCATTGAGCTTCGCCCAAACAAACATTCCCACACTATTAGGATCAAAAGTAGCATTCATTAAGGTGGCTAGCTCTTCTACTAGTTTTCTGCGTTTTTTATAGGTAGCATTTAATTCTGTAAACCAAGAGTCTGGTGCGTTTAACGCAGCGATCGCCCCTTGCTGAATCCCATAAAACATCCCCGAATCCATATTGCTTTTCACCTTTAAGACGGCTTGAATATTTTCAGCTTTCCCCGATAACATTCCAACACGCCAGCCCGCCATGTTAAAAGACTTGCTCAAGGAATTTAATTCCATGGCGACGTCTTTTGCTCCAGGAAGGGACAGAATACTTTGGGGATCATCATTTAAGATAAAACTATAGGGATTATCATTGATCAACAAAATCTCTTCTTTTGCCGCCCATTGAATCAATCTTTCCAAAGTGGTATGATCCACATTCGCCCCAGTAGGCATATGGGGATAATTCAACCACATTAATTTGATTTTAGAAGTATCAAGGGCTTCTAGGGCATCAAAATCTGGTTGCCAGTTATTTTCAGCTTTTAAGTCATAAAAAACTGGAGTAGCCTCGACTAGTTGCGTCACAGCGTTGTAAGTAGGGTAACCCGGATTAGGAATCAACACCTCATCGCCTTTATTGAGAAAGGCCATGGAGATATGCATAATTCCTTCTTTAGATCCCATTAAAGGAAGTACTTCTGAAGAAGGATCTAGTCCAACCTCATAATTACGCTTGTAAAAATGAGCAATCGCTGCGCGTAATTCTGGAAGACCCTGATAGCTTTGATACATATTGGCCCGCGGGTGGGCCATTGCCCCTTGGAGTGCCTCAACAACAGAAGGATGCGGAGGAAGATCAGGACTCCCTATCCCCATATTCAACACAGGTTTCCCTGCCTGAACTAGAGCTGCCACTTCGCGTAACTTCTTTGAGAAGTAGTATTCTTTTACGCTTTCCAATCGTGTTGCTGTACTTACTTTCATTTCTTAACGTCGGCGTATTCGCCTAATATTTTAAATTCTAAGGCCATGATTTTTAAAATCTGGCGTGCTTTTTCATATTGCTCAAAGGTGTCGAAAGTCACATCGACAAAAAAGGCGTATTTCCCTGGAGTTTCAATCACAGGAAGCGACTGGATTTTTGTCAAGTTCAACAAGCAATCGCTCATTACGTTGAGTACTGCCGCTAAACTCCCTCTTTGATGATCTAAAATAAATTTCAAAGAAGCCTTATTGATTTGGTCTTGGGCTAAACTGCCATTCTTTTTTTGGACCACCACAAAACGAGTGATGTTATTTTTGATGGTTTGGATTGATTCGGCTAAAACCGTAAGGCCATAAATTTGTGCAGCTGCTTTTGGAGCAATGGCAGCAATTCCCTGGCGTTGCTCTTCAGCGATCATTTTGGCCACATTAGCAGTATCAGATGCTTCAATCAATTTAATATGGGGATAATTACGGAAAAACTCCTTGCACTGCAACAAGGCCATAGGGTGAGAATGCACCTCTTGTAGGTCTTCAATGGTTTGCCCCGCTAAAGCCATCAAAGTATGGTGAATGGTTAAATTGTATTCTCCCACTATACTAAGATCGTTGTGATCGATTAAGGCATAATTAGGGATAATCGATCCCGCAATAGAATTCTCTAAAGCCATTATTGCTTGCTTGACTTCTCCAGAGAGCACAGCCTCAACAACGGCATCAAAACTAAGACACTCTTTTAAATTCACATCAGCATGAAAGTAGTCCATTGCTACGGCATGATGAAAAGAGCCTTTAATTCCCTGAATTGCGATTTTAGTTTCCATTTATATTCCAAAAAAAAAGTCCCGAACATTCGTCAGGACTTTATTTATGTTGTAATGTTAGTTTACTACAAAGTCCTTCCTGCTTCTGTATAGAAGTAAAAAAAGTTGTTGTAATAAAAAAACGTCTTGTTCATTTGTTTAATTAACAGTGCAAATCTAAGCCCACATTAGACAAAAACAAATTTTTGCTGCATTTTTTTTAGAAAAAGAAGTAATTTACTTACGAAACAAACAAACTTGAATCAAAATGTTACGTCAAACTATATTTTTTTTACCTCTTCTCTTTATTGCCTGCATTAATGTGGATGTAAAGGTTGAAAAAGACCCCAACGATTTTCGTTTTCTCGAAACGACCATTAATGAATTATCTACTGGATATATGCAAGGAGACTTTTCTATTGAAGCGGTGACCCAAGCTTATTTAGATCGCATTGAGCAGATTGACAAAAAAGGGCCAACCCTTCGCGCTATCATACAAGTTAATCCAGAGGCGATTGCCATCGCCAAAGCACTCGATGAAGAATTAGCTAACGGACAGTCACGTGGACCCCTACACGGGATTCCCATTGTATTAAAAGATAATATCGACACCCATGATCAAATGAACACCACCGCTGGATCAAGGGCATTAAAAGGTTCAAAACCTTTACAAGACAGTCCTCTTGCCAGACAATTACGTGCTGCTGGCGCAGTGATTTTGGCGAAAGCCAACCTAAGCGAATGGGCTAACTTTAGAGGGCAAAACTCTTCTAGTGGTTGGAGTGGTATGAATGGACAAACCAAAAATCCCTATGTCCTTACCCGCAATCCCTGTGGCTCGAGTTCTGGGTCTGGGGTAGCTGTTTCTGCTAACCTCACGGTTTTAGCCATAGGAACAGAAACCAATGGATCGATTGTATGTCCTTCTAATGCGAATGGAATTGTAGGGATTAAACCCACTGTGGGCTTGATTAGCCGTTCAGGGATTATCCCGATTTCTTTCACCCAAGATACCGCAGGCCCTATGGCAAGAACATTAACTGATGCGACCATCGCTTTAGGTGCCCTAACCGCCACAGATGAACAAGACAGTAAAACCCTTGCAGAAGGCAGAGTTGCCTTAAACGATTACACTCCGTTTTTAAAGAAAGAAGGGGTAGCCGGAAAACGCATTGCACTTTATACTGCGCCTTTAGGTCAAAATACCGAAGTGGATAGCCTAGTACGTCAATCGATTCGAACGCTTGAAGCTGCAGGAGCTACTGTGATTGAAATTGACAACATCGCCCCTAGAGCAACAGGTGGCAATTCTTTTCAGGTTATGCTACACGAATACAAAGAGGGACTTAATACTTACTTTGCTGCTTTGGGCGAGAATGCGCCCATCAAAAACTTAGACGAACTAATCGCCTTTAACGAAACGGATTCAATCGAATTAAAATATTACAATCAAGCCTATTTAAAAATGGCGAATGAAAAAGAAGACTTAGCAAGTGAGGCTTATCAAACCGCTTTAGCGAATCTTCAACGCATGAGTCAAAAAGAAGGAATTGACCGTGTTATGGACGAACACAATTTAGATGCCATTGTCGCCCCTACTGGAAGTCCTGCCTGGAGTACAGACTGGCTCAATGGAGACAATTATCATTTAGGAAGTTCTTCCCCAGCGGCTTGGGCAGGCTACCCTAATATCACCGTCCCAATGGGTGACATCCATGGTTTACCCGTTGGATTATCGTTCTTTGGGCGAGCGTGGAGCGAGCCTACTTTGATTGAAATTGCCTATGGCTTTGAACAAAAAACAAACGCAAGAATCACTCCCAGCTTTAGAGCGAACGACGAAGAATAAATGAAGACACTACTACAACAACTCCTCGCCATCGAAAACTTTGATGTGTATTTAGTATTGGGGATTTTAATTGGCTTTGGCTTAATCGAATCTTTTGCAGGATATCTGCGCAATTCAAAACGTAAAAAAGGAGACTGGTTGCAAGAAGTTTTTAGCTTCTTCTTCCTTTCTGCTGGCATAAAACCCGCAATAGTTACCACAGTATTTTTATTGGGGAATACTATTTATCCCGCAAGTGCGAACTTACTCTCTGGTCTTTCTTTTGTTAGCGTCTTCTTTGGATACATCCTTATAGATGATCTTTTGCAGTATTGGTATCATCGCTCTGCGCATGAGTATCCCTTTTTATGGAAGCTGCATCGCAGTCACCATCAAGCTGAAGAAATGGGCTATTTTGTGTCTTATCGCAATGCGCTATTATACTATATCATGATGCCAAATATCTGGTGGGTGGGCTTAATCGTTTTTGCAGGCGGTGCCAAAGCTGTCGCGCTAGGACTCGTCATTAAGCAAGCCATTATTATTAGCTCACACAGTCGAATCAAATGGGATGCGCCTTTTTATAAATACGCCTTTTTAACTCCTTTTATTAAAGTGATCGAGCGGATTATCATTACGCCTTCTTTTCATCATGCGCATCATGGTACTTCTATGCTCGACAACTCAAGTGACCCCAATGCGAACTTTGGAAACATGTTTAGCTTATGGGATCAATTCTTTGGAACAGCAAAGTTCCAAACAGCCTACCCGCAAGAATACGGCTTGCAAAAGAAAACCGAAGACGACTGGACCGCCGGCTACTTCTACCCTTTTATCAAATCAAAAGATAAGAATAGTGACTGGCATAAAGATTTTCAACACCACAAAACAGCAACAAATGACGCTTTAACGGTATCCTTAATCAAAGGAGAAAACTACCTGTGGTGTGCCTGTGGCAAAAGTAGCCAACAACCCTTTTGTGATGGTTCCCATCACGGTAGTAAAGTCAAACCTTTAAAGTTTACCGCAAAAAGAACGGGCGAAGTACGCCTGTGCAATTGTAAAGCCACAAAAAAAGGACCTTTTTGTGACGATACTCACCTAAATCTATAAACATGTCAAAGAAAGCAATTATTGTAGGAGCAAGCTCCGGAATTGGAAAAGCCCTCGCCATTGTTTTAGCTCAGCGAGGCTACAAAGTAGGCATCACAGGACGCAGAGGCCAAATGCTGGATGAGATAAAAGCCCTCTACCCTGAGGCGATCTTCCCCATGGTTTCTGATGCCACTCATCCCGACGCAGAAAAAGAACTCGACAGTCTCGTAACGGCATTAGGAGGGCTAGATCTCTTTGTCATTTCAGCAGGAATGGGCGTACTCAACAAAGCCTTAGATTATTCAATTGAAAATGCTACCAATCAACTCAATGTAGTTGCCTTTACTAAAATGGTGAATTGGGGCGTGCATTTTTTTGAAGCACAAGGCCATGGCCATCTGGCTAATATTTCCTCTGTTGCCAGTCGTAGAGGGGGACGTTTAACCCCTTCTTACAACGCAACTAAGGCTTACCAATCAAATTATTTTGAAGGGGTAAGGCAACGCTTTTATAAACTAAAACTTCCTATCCATACAACAGATATCCGTCCCGGTTTTGTGGATACCGATATGGTACAAGGAAGTGGTATCTTCTGGATGGCGCCAAAAGAAAAAGCCGCCAAACAAATCTATAAAGCACTTCAACGTAAAAAAGCGGTGGTGTATGTAACCAAACGCTGGGCATTGATCGCTTTTATTTTTTCGAACATGCCAAAATGGATGCACAAAAGAATGTAAAGTTTTATCTTTAGCAAAAAAGTACGCCGTGTTACAACTTCACAATATTGCCAAAAACTATCCCGCAGTGACAGCCTTAAAAGGCGTCTCCTTTGAATTAAAAGCAGGGGAAGTTGTAGGCTTATTAGGCCCTAATGGAGCAGGGAAATCTACCTTGATGAAAATATTAACTGGCTACTTAAAAGACTGGGAAGGAGAGATTCTCTACGGTGAAAAAGACCTGCGCAAAGACATCAAAAGCATACAGCAAGTCACGGGTTATTTACCTGAAAATAACCCGCTTTATCCTGATCTATACGTTTTGGAATACCTCAAATTTGTCGCAGGCTTGTACAACATTAAAAATGCCCCCTTTGATCAAGTCATTGACAAAGTTGGACTAAACGAGGTAAAGAAAAGAAAAATCAATACCCTCTCAAAAGGGTATCAACAACGGGTAGGACTCGCAGCAGCCTTGCTTCACGATCCAGAAATCTTAATCCTCGATGAACCCACCACCGGCTTAGACCCCAACCAACTCATCGAGATTAGAAAACTCATTCGTCAACTTGGCGAAGAGAAAATTGTCTTATTTTCCACCCATATACTATCAGAAGTAGAAAGTGTTTGCGATCGAGTTATCATTATACGACAAGGAGAAGTCGTCGCAGATCAAAGCTTGGATAGCCTTAGAAAAGGCCAACAGCAAATTATCCAGGTGGAATTTGACTACCGCATCGAAACCGAAGCCCTAAGTAAAATTGAAGGCATCACTAAGGCCGTCAACACCTTTGACTTTCAGTACGAATTGTATTGCAATGGTCAAGAGGACATTCGTCCAAAAGTCTTTGACTTTGCCCACGACAATCAATTAAAGATTCTCTCCCTTAATCAAAAGAATGAAAATTTAGCGGAACTGTTTAACCAGCTAACTGCTTAAAAAATCGCCTCAGCAATTGCCTTGATATTATCTGATTTCCCCATCGAATAATAATGCAAGAAGGGAACTCCTGCGTCTTTTAATTCTTGACTTTGTTGAATGCACCACTCTACCCCTACTTGGCGAACGGCTTTATTGTCTTTACAATCAATCACGGAACGAATTAAATCGTCTGGAAGATCCACGTGAAAACGATGCGGTAAAGCGTTCAATTGCTTTTTAGTCGCTAGGGGTTTTAATCCCGGGATAATAGGCACATTAATGCCAGCTTCTTTGCATTTGTCCTGAAACTCAAAAAACTTCTGGTTATCAAAAAACATTTGGGTAACGATATAATCTGCTCCAGCGGCGATTTTTTTCTTTAAAAAGTGTAGATCACTTTCTAAGCTTGGGGCTTCCATATGTTTCTCTGGATAACCCGATACCCCGATACAGAAATCTGTATTGGAGGTGTTCTGAATTTCTTCGTCTAAATATTTCCCCTGATTTAAGTCAGTGATTTGCCCAACCAACTCATTTGCATAAGCGTGCCCATCTTTATTCGCGCTAAAATACACTTCACTTTTAACGGCATCCCCACGTAAGGCCACAACATTATCGATCCCTAAAAAGTCAAGGTCGATCAAGAAGTTTTCGGTATCCTCTTTGGTGAAACCTCCACATAAAATATGGGGGATGGCATCAACGTCGTACTTGTGCTGAATCGCGGCACAAATCCCTACAGTTCCTGGGCGCTTGCGTATCACATGCTTTTCTAATAATCCACCCTCTAATTCTTTGTACACATACTCCTCGCGATGATAGGTCACGTCGATAAAAGGAGGATTAAACTCCATCAACGGATCGATTGAATCATAGATAGATTGAATATTTTGTCCCTTTAAAGGTGGAAGAATTTCAAAGGTAAATTGCGTTTGATT
>JBDNAJ010000039.1:0-5320 GCA_039768455.1 Candidatus Arcticimaribacter sp. | reverse complement strand
TAGATGGGTTTCCAAAACGATATAATAAATCACCAAAATCAGATTTTGTTTCTTCGGTTTTGTAATTGTGAGGAATTACCCATACCTCACTGTAAAAGTTTACACTCAAATAAATTAAATCTTTAATTGGATCATAAAATAGTCCGTTAGCATGCATAATATCTCCATCATCTGAATCAACATAATTTATATCAATCTTTTGGGGGTTTTCGTAAATTAATCCGTAGTTTTTTGCGTCTGAATCATAATCTTGAATTAAATGATCTACACTTCTCCATTCCCAAATTATTTTTTTTGTTGATTTTTCAATCTCTATTATTTTTTCCAAATATACTGGGCCATCTTTTTTATATCCCAATTCTTTTGATTCTTCACTTGTAAATTTTTCCCAAACTAATGCTAGGATATTTCCGTTAGGCATGATTTGAAAATCATGGTGAAGTAGTTCCTTTGATGTATTTACTTCATATTCCCAAATGATATCATTATTTACATTAAATTCTCTCAAAATTCCTCCATACCCTCCAAAGGAAAATTCAACTTGATCTGGTTTAAACATGCCAAAAACTCTTTCTTGATCTATAAGCTTTAGTTCATTACCTAATTTGCTTTCAAAACTCCAACTATTTAATAGCTTTCCTGTCTTATCCTTTAAATATGCTGCTTTACCACCATTTTCAATCATAAAAACAGGGGATTTGTCAACCTCTTTATGTTTATATATATCAATCTCTTCAGCCAAATCTGGCAATGCTGAGAAAACAACTTTAATTTGGATATCACTGTTTAAATAGAATGAATATTCTTCCTCTTCAATTTTTTGGTTAAAAATTTCAAAATAATCAAAGTAATAACCAGCGTCAGGTATTGCGTTTATTTTTACTAGTGAATTTATCTGCAATGAAGAATACGTAGTTTTAACTTCTCCTTGACCCTCAATTATTACATCTATACTAAATTCCTTGCTTGTATTGATGTCATCTACTTTAGTGCATGAACTAATAAGTAATAATACTGAAAGAAATAAATAGCTCCTCATTAGTTGTAAAAATATATTTAAAAAAAAATATGTCAAAAAAAACCCACCATAAAGGTGGGTTTTATTATTTATCAAATTAAACTTGGTTTAATTGAAAATTGGAACTTTTACAAATTGATCTACAACTCCAGGGAAATTTTCATTTGAAGAAGACTCCGAGGATGGATAGAAAAATCTTTGAGGAATAACATTTGTGTTAGTATTTTTAACTCTTGTTCCAATTAAGTTATTGTTTCTTCTAACATCATGGTAAGTAGGTCCTCCAATAACAGACTTGAATTTTTCAATCATAATCTCCATTGTCATTGCAGCTGAAGTACTTAATCCTCTGTTTACCATACCTCCAGCAGCAAAATCTGCAGTTGTGTATGCATCAAAGTTTCCTCCATACTTACTATTGTTGCTAGCTCTTACTGCATTTAATGCAGCTAGTGCTTCACTTGGATTAGTTCCTACTGCTGTTTCGGCAATAATTAATTGAACTTCTTCAAATGAAACAACTGGATAATCTCTGCCAACAGCGGCAAAACCATCAGTTGTATTCATACTAACTCCATTACTTTGGTCTACATACCATGCAAATCTACCTGACTCATCAGTTTTTGCGTTTCCGCTATAAATTGATGATGCAGGATTAATTAAGTCTGACATATAACTATTTTGAACTCTAAGATAATCTTGTCTTTCTTCGACTTCGAACATCCAGAATAAGTTCTCCATGTAGTTTGTAGTAGTATGTACAATATCCCAATCGTTATCAGTACTAGTGAAGTTTGCAGCTTTTGCAGCAGCTAACGCAGCTGAATTGTTACCCAATGCCAAGTTATATCTAGCTAAAAGAGCATTACCTACTTGACTCCAAGTTGAAGACGTAGAAAATACATTGTTAGCAGCAGATACGCTACCAGCTTTTTGAATACCAGACTGAATTAATGCAATTGCACCATTCATTACAGTTGCCTGTGGTTCATAAACTGGATCTGGGTAGTCAAGGTTGTTAAGCTCTGAAAAAGGAATATCTCCAAAAACAAGTGCTGTTTCTGCAAAATAATATCCTTCAAGTATTTCAGCAATACCTTGAATTTGAGCGTTACCAGCTTCTACAGCTTTTGCTTTTGCTACTTGAGCTTGAGAAACCCCAGCAGCAAGAGCATCTGACCATGTTTCGTTGTAACTATTAGTATTTACTGAATAAATATTCCAAGTTGCATACTGTCTATCAAACCCAGTAAGTTGGTCTGTGAACATTGCTGCAATCCTTGCAGGCGCTGCCTCAGAAACAGCCGCAACATTTAATAACGCATGATTTATAATTAAACCAATAGGAGCATCAGTAAACGCATTTGGGTTATCATTTAATTCCTCGTCTATTTCACATCCTATGAATAGGGAGGTAATTGCTAAAAGTGTTATAAATTTTTTCATTTTATTTCCTATTAGTGATTAAAAGTTAAGTTTTAGATTAAACAGAAAAGATTCTGTATTAGGGTTAGTGAAGTACTCAACACCCCTAGCCTTTCCTGCTCCAGTTAGACTTATTTCTGGATCTATATCAGGAAAATCAGTTTGTAGAAGGAAGTTTCTACCAGTAATACCTAAAGATCCACCTTTAGCTCCAATTGGTTCTAAAAATGAAGATGGAATGTCATAGCTAAGAGATACTTCTCTAAGTTTTATGAAAGATGCATCAAATATGAATAACTCATCTTGTGAACCAAAACCACCACCATCTGTTCTATACCATCCTTCTTCTAATGCAACTAGACCTCCACCAAAGTCACCAATGTTTCCTCTAAATGTTTCACCAGCAGGAACAACTCCACCAAATCCTCCAGCATATTTTGGAAGATCAACAGGAGCAACTGATTCAACTGCAGTATTTGGGTGAATACCAAAGTAGTGAAGTACACCATAAGTACCAGCCCACATTTCGTTACCTTGTGAAGTTTCGAAAGCAAATGAGAAGTTCCAAGGACCTTTTGTAATCTGAGCACCTAAACCAGCTCTAAAGTCTGGTTGTGCAGATCCAGTAACACCATTTTCGGCAGCAATTACTGGGAAACCATCGTTATCAGTTACAATATTTCCACTACCATCTCTTTCAAAATAACCACCATAGAAAGAGTTAAAATCTTCTCCTTCTACTATAGAAGCTACAAATCCTCCCATGTAAACTGCACTTACACCTGGAAGCTTTTCAACAACGTTTTCAGCTGCTGTATAGTTACCAAAAATGTTAATTGCAGTATCTGCATTATTATATAAGTTGTAGTTAAAGTCAAACTCAACACCCTTATTTGAAATTTCTGCTACGTTATCATAAAGACTCGTGAATCCAGTTGATGGAGGAGCCTCAAGTGATAAAATACCATCAGTAGTTAAACGATCATAATATGTCAAACCTACTGTTAATGAATTGTCAAAGAATCTAGCATCAGCACCAACTTCGTACTCAGTTATTTTTTCAACTGTTAAGTTAGGGTTACCCTGAACACTACTTCTTCTTGCAGTACCACCATAGTTTGCACCATCGATGTAATCACCCCATCCTTCAGAACCTGCTGTAGATGGACCAAATGTACTTCTGTTTAAGTATAATGAAGGTGAAATACCTACTTCACCATAAGAAGCTCTAAGTTTTAAAAATGATAATGTACCAGATTGAGAGTTATCGGCAATATATCCAACTTGAGCAGATGGATAAAATACCTGATCAGCAACAGTTGTTGAGTTTTCTAATCTACCAGCAAGATCAATAATTAAATCATCAGCAATAGTAAATGTTGTACTAAAGTATGTAGAGTTTTTTGTGTTTTGAGATTTATACTCACTAGCACCAATGTTTGGGTTCTCAGCATTACCAACTAATTGCTTAGATGGATCTGGATTTAAGAAACCAACAGTAGAGGAACTAAATCTATAATATTCTCTATTTTCCCATACATAACCAACAATTGCATTCAAGTTTATATCGTCTGTTAAATCAAAGTTACTGTTTATTAGAATGTTAGCATTTTCAGTTCTTTCTTCAAAATCATCTTTGAAAAAACCACCATTTGTATAAGAACCTGCAGAATTAACTGGATAATATTCCTCTCTTCTATCAGAATAGAAGTCTAATCCATATCTACCTGTAACAGTAATGTTATCAGCAAGAGTTACTTTAATTTGTGGCGCAAGAATTATACGATCAACTGAGTTAGGGTTATCTAGCTCATTGATTGTCCATCCTGGGTTATTATAAATAGCAGGAGCTTGACCAATTTGTCTGTTTCTATATGATCTTTGACTAAGAGGAGAACCAACAGCATCATTTGGACCTGAGTAGTATGTACCAATATAATCAGTATTGTTAAAATCAGGAGAAGTTCTTAAGTATCCTAAATATAAACCATTAAGGTTTGAACTTTGCTGAATTCTTTCAGACTCCGATCCGATATAAGAAGCATTAACTCTTGCCTCTAACCATGGAGTTAAATTGGTAGTCTGATTAATTCTGAAAGTATTTCTTAGATAATTAGATTTTCCGTTAATAACACCTTCTTGATCTAATCTAGAGTAACTTAAATAAGTGTTACTATTTTCGTTTGCTCTAAAATTAACACCTAAGCTGTAATTTTGAGTAAGACCAGTTCTAAAAATTTGATCTCTGTTTTCCTGATTAAATGTTTGCTTAGAGTTTCTTTGAGTGACAGGGTAATAACTTTGACCTGTAATACCACCAACAAAATAAGGGCCAGAAGTATCATAAACATCGGAGCCACCAGATCTATCTGAGATTTTATCTCCCCAAGATAAACCTGAAGCATTTGAGTTCCAAGCTCCACCGGCACCTTGTCCGTAAAGATTTTGTTTTGGATGTTCTCTGTTAACCTCATCTATAGATACAGATGCACTAAAGTCAATACTCATTTCTCCAACAGCTGCATTTCCTTGATTAGTAGTAATTACAAGAGCACCATTTGCAGCACCAGATCCCCATAGGGCAGTAGCAGCCGCACCTTTAAGTACAGTAACACTAGCTATATCATTAGCAGGTATATCGTTTAAACGTGATGATTCAGAAACACCAGCAGTGCTCGAACCAAAAGTTGCATTTGATATTGGAACACCATCTACAATTATTAATGGTGTACTAGAACCTAATATTGTATTTTGTCCACGAATCTGGACGTAACCACCTGCACCTGGATCACCTGTATTAGATGTGATTATCACACCTGAAGTTTTACCAGCAAGACCCTGAATAAGACCAGCTTCACCTGAACGTTGAATTGCATC
>JBDNAJ010000038.1:0-11110 GCA_039768455.1 Candidatus Arcticimaribacter sp. | reverse complement strand
GATGGAACTAGTTGAAGGAGACCTTGAAGCGGAAACAAAACAAGTAATGCAGAATTTAAAAGCCGTACTTGAAGAAGCTGAAATGAGTTTTGAAAATGTCGTTAAGACCTCTATTTTCTTAAGTGATATGAATAATTTTACCGCAGTAAACCAAGTATATGGTGCCTATTTTGATGATGCAACTGCACCTGCAAGAGAAACGGTAGAAGTGGCTAATTTGCCGAAATTTGTACGCATTGAGATTTCAATGGTCGCCGTAAGATAAACCTCCCCTACTACTTTAAATCCAGGGATTCTATATGGTAGTCCACTAAACCGTCAATAGGACGTTTTACTACCCTACCCATGGTTAAACCATAAGCGTCCATTTTTTGCTTAATCTCTTCCTGAAGGAAGTGAGCGATGGAGCCAACAAAATGCACTGGAATACTTTTAGCATTCTCAAATTGCAAAATTTGATGCTGAATAAATCGATCTAATCCATTCATGATAATGTTTTGAATGTATGGATCTTCTTTATGCTCAATTAAGAATTTGGCGAATTTCGCCAAATAGGTGTTGGGATTTTCTTTTCGGTAAAGGTTTTCTTTAATGGTGTCTGCATCTAATTTGAATTCTGCTTCAAATTTAGTGGACAGATGTTTTGGCATTTCATTAAAATAAAACCCTCTAACCAGTTGTTTCCCATAAAAGTTTCCACTGGCTTCATCCATCAAGATATACCCTAATGAAATGATACGCTGTTCTACCTCTAGTCCGTCAAAATAGGAGCAATTTGACCCTGTTCCCAGAATGCAAACTATAGAAGGGACATTAGGTGCTGCGGTAGAATAGACAGCCGCATAGGTGTCTTCTTTGATGATGAATTCACAATTCGTGAAAATCTCTTTGAATACTTTAAGTATGCGATCAACTGTAGATTGAATCCCGCATCCAGCACCATAAAAATAGAGATGAGTTACCTCATCTCTATTTGAATAGATTTGATAATTGTTGATAATACGTTCGTTCAATATAGCTGAAGATAGAACCTGAGGATTTAATCCTAAAGTTTGTGTAGAAAACAAGACTTCACCAGATTTATCAACAGCAAACCAATCGGTTTTTGTTGAACCACTATCAACGATTAAATACATAATTTATAGCGCGTTAACGTGCTTAGCAAGGTCGATTAACTTGTTTGAATAACCACATTCGTTATCATACCAGCTAATGATTTTGAAAAAGTTTTCGTTTAATTCCATCCCAGCGCCAGCGTCAAAAATTGAGGTACGAGCGTCACCGATAAAATCTTGAGAAACAACAGCTTCTTCTGTATAACCTAACACACCAGACATATCGCTGCCAGCATGCTTTTGCATTGCTGCTTTGATTTCGTCATAGCTTGTTGATTTTTCTAAACGAACCGTTAAATCTACTACAGAAACGTTAGCAGTAGGTACACGGAAAGCCATTCCAGTTAATTTCCCTACTAAAGAAGGAATTACTTTTGTCACTGCTTTTGCAGCTCCTGTTGATGCAGGCATGATGTTAACCAAAGAACTACGTCCACCACGATAATCTTTCTTAGAGGGACCATCAACAGTAAATTGAGTAGCTGTTGTTGCGTGAACAGTAGTCATTAAACCTTCTGCAATACCAAAGTTATCATCTAATACCTTAGCAATTGGAGCAAGACAGTTCGTTGTACAAGAAGCATTTGAAACAATTGTTTGATCTGCAGTAGCTTCGCTGTGATTTACTCCCATTACAAACATAGGTGCATCTGCAGAAGGAGCAGAAATTACCACTTTCTTTGCACCACCATCGATATGTGCTTGCGCTTTTTCAAGGGTAGTGAAAATCCCTGTACATTCTGCGACTACATCTGTACCAAGGTCTCCCCATCCAATATCTGCAGGGTTGCGCTCAGCAGAAATTTTAACGCGATGACCATCAACGATTAAATCTCCACCATCTATTGCTACAGTACCATCGTACTTCCCGTGAACAGAGTCATACTTTAATAAGTAAGCAAGGTGGTCTACCGCTAAGAGATCATTGATCCCTACAATGGTTACATCTTCTTGTTTCATGGCTGAACGAAAAACCATTCTACCAATTCTTCCAAAACCGTTTATTCCAATTTTAATTGACATATTATATAGATTAATTTAATTTTTAAATAGAGAGTATATCTGTTACGCGTAACAGATTTTGATTGATTTCTGACTTTCCTTTAATGGCTTTATCCAGTGGCGTTAAATGCATTTGATCATTCATTACCCCTACCATAACGTTAGATTCCCCGCTTTTAAGGGACTCTATGGCATGAACACCCATTCTAGAGGCGAGTACACGATCAAAACAACTAGGAGCTCCTCCGCGCTGCATATGCCCTAAAACAGACACCCTTACTTCATAATAAGGAAGGTTTTGCTCAACATAAGAAGCGAGTTCAAAAACATTTTTACCCGTCTTATCTCCTTCTGCAACTACAACAATACTTGAAGACTTACCAGATTTTTCACTGCTTTTAAGGGACTCGAGTAATTGTTCTAATCCTCTGTTTTCTTCTGGAATCAAAATTTCTTCTGCCCCAGCACCAATCCCAGAATTTAAAGCAATATGTCCCGCATCTCTTCCCATTACCTCAACAAAAAACAGTCGATTGTGAGAACTTGCCGTATCTCGAATTTTATCAATTACTTCAACAACTGTGTTAATGGCTGTATCATAGCCTAGGGTGTATTGTGTGCCAAATATATCGTTGTCGATTGTACCAGGAATACCAATAACTGGGAACTTAAATTCTTCTTGGAAAATCATCGCACCAGTAAAAGATCCGTCACCACCGATAACGACTAAAGCATCGATTTGATTTTTTTGCAAATTTGCAAAAGCTTTTTTACGACCTTCAGGAGTACGGAATTCTAGTGAACGAGCAGAACGAAGAATGGTTCCCCCTTTATTGACAATATTATTCACGCTTCTCGCGGTAAATTTTTCAAAGTCACCATCTATCAATCCTTGATAACCTTGGTAAACTACAAAACATTCAAGTCCGTAAAATATACTTGAACGAACCACGGCTCTTACAGCTGCGTTCATCCCCGGGGCATCTCCCCCAGAAGTTAAAACGGCTATTCTCTTTAAGGTCTCACTCATAATCGGCATCAAATTTAATGAATATAATTACGAACTAAGTTATATGGTGAAAAAATTAGGTTTTAAACAAAACGACAACGTTTTCAGTCATTCTTATTCACAAATTCAACAGCCTCTACCCCTGCTTGACCAAAATCATAATTATCTGATTTTAAAGACTTTGTTGTTATTTTATTGAGCAGCTCTTCAAAAGTATTGAAATCGACTTGATAGGACATCCCCATTCCTTGAGTATAGCCAAATTCATCTCCTAAATAGCGAAAATCATTTTCGCGATTAAAAACCTTTGCTTTAAGTGATCCACTCTCATTTAAAATAAAATCAATTTGAACATCACCCACAATAACAGACTGTTCTACCCCGTCGATCGGAACACCAATTTTACCATTAATTAAAATGCGATCACTTAACTGGGTGCTTAAAGTAAGTCCTATACGATCTTCGGTTCTTAAATCAAAGGCAGGGTTTTCTTCCCCTTGCAGGTAGTTGAGTCCAACATTGAGTTTCCCTTCGTTCGAGCCTAAAAGAGTACTAAACACATCTGAAGCTTTTTCGTAAAGATTATTTGTAATCCCTTGAAAAGAAACAGAAACGTCACTGATGAAGATCCCCTGTGACAACAGAGAAATAGCTTGTAATTGACGGCGCTGTTGATCTGCAAGTCGGTAGTTAATCTCAGAAACAACTATCCCAGTAGTGTTAGGAAAGGAAATATCAAAGACAGGGTCATCTGGTTTAATCAAATTCCCGACCAACTGTATTCCAACATTTGTGGGTATTTTTCGATTAAAATTGGGGTTATCTACTAATAAAGCTGGATTTGCTCCCCCCGGAACTTGGTAAGTTGCTTCGATATTGAGCTGTGCTTCTAGTGGGTCTCCTTCCCATACAATAGTTCCACCTTGCTCTACAGCAAATTTCTTATCGATTAAGCCTAAGTTTTTAAAGTTGTAAATCCCTTCATAAGCAATAAAGTCTCCCCAAATATTAAATTTCCCGTCTATGTTTGTTTCGATTAAAATGTTTCCAGCTCCCCTACCCGACAAGGTACTCCCTGAAGATTGATCTACTACAATTTCCACCTTTGCATTGCGGTTAACGTCAAGATCGAATATCATTTCAAAACCTCTAAATGCTTCGTCAATTGCAGATATATCTGCAGTAACCTCCTCTTGTACACTACTCCCTTTTGTATAATAATCTATAAAGGAAGTATCTGATAACCCTTTGTCCTCCTGCCATGGAATAACCAGGGTGGTTCCTTCTGCTGTACTACCAATTACTTCTAATGTCAGGGACTTTGTTGGACCATTAAATCTCGCTTCTCCTGTTAAATAACCGTGTCCATAGAATAAAGCGTTTTTATCCTCAGGGCGGTCATAAACTAAAAAGCGATTGGTCAAAAGCTTGATATCCATTTCCCATGCATTGAAATTGATATGACTTAATGAACCATTTAAGTTCGCACTCGTTTTAGAGTTCTTTTCTATTAGCGAAGCATTATTAAAGTTAACCAAACGATCTCTAAATTGAACCTTAGTATTATCTACTAACTGATAACGGGTATTAGTTGAAGGAATATACATCCCCATTTGATCTAAATTTGCATCCCCTCTAATCTTTAGATCGCCAAGGGCTCCCCAAAGATTTAAGTCCCCGTTCATAAACCCTTTAATCTCTGTTATTTTACCTTTCCCTAATGCAGAGAGAAAAGACAGATCTAAGTCTTGCAACTGCAAATCAACATCAACTTTAGGACTTGCATCTGACATGAAAATATTACCAGATCCACTCAACAATGCTTTATCTGCTGCCCTTAAGGATGTCTCTACCTGATAAGTTTTTAGCTGAGAACTCCCCCCTACTTCGAGTGAAAAGTCTCCCATAGGAGTTCCATTAATCACAAGGGACTCTACATTTAAGTCTGTATCTAACAACTGTTGATCTTGCCCTTGAATGATGGAAAAGCTAGAGGAAAGTGTTCCTTTAAAGTTAAACTTATCTCCTTGTGGTAAAATCTTTTCTAAAGAGAGTTGATTGGTCGCTAGTTTTAGCGAAAAATTATCTTTTGTTTTATAGGCACCATTTATTTCGAGTGACTGATCATCTGTTGACAAGGCCAGGTCGTTTACAATAAATTCTTTTGTCGCACTATTGTAAATAAAATTATTGCGCTTGTCTTTCGTCAATTGCCACAGATCTCCATCTAAATCCACATTCGCTTGATCCAATTGAAAAAGCCCATTACTTAGGGTTTGATTATAGGTGAATTCAACAGCAAATTGATTGATGTTATTTAGGCCAAAGCCTCCAGTAAATTGTCCTTTTAGCTTTTCATCAACTGCTTTTGTAACAAGTTCAACTTGAGAGATATTAATGTTGTTACCCTTAATTCGGTTGGCTTTAAATTGCGTTAAATCGTTTGAATTCCCCACAAAGGTATTCAAAGACAAACCTTCTACTGTATACCCATCAAAAAGGATATAAGGCAAATCAAAGGATAAACTAGAAGCACCTTTAATCGAGCTTATCTTCCCATTAAGAGAGATGTTGTTAGGGGTTTCAACAGCAGGGTAAAGTGCTTGTAAGGTTTTTTTATTTAAGGTTAAACCAAATTCAAATTGCTCTTCTTTAGCGATTGCTTTTTCATAGGACAATAACAAGGCTTCGCGAATCGCACCTTCTAACAATCGCGGAAGGTTTTGGTAGGTGAATTTTCCCGCTAGTGAAAACTGAAATAAATCAGACCCCTCTTGAGTTACTTTATTTAGCCCGTTTATGGAAGAAAAGTAAAGCGCAAAATCCATGAAATCATTTTTAGCTTCTTTGCTTTCTATTAGAGTGTTTTGAAAACGAACTTCTTTTAAAGCGTTTTGATTTCCAATAAAAGTCAAATGGGTAGCCAGACGAACATCATCGTCAGGTGGGGTCCAGCCATAAGCCGACAAATCTAATCGCTCTATTTCACTTTTTACTACAAGTTTCTTTTCTGCTGAAAGCAACTCTTGAGAAACTTTACTATTCAATATGATCCTGGGATCATTTACACGCAAAGCAAGATTAAATGCTTCAGCATCCTTTATTCCATTCAAGCTTATGTTTTGGTAGACAACGCTATTCCATTGTAGCGAGCTTAATTGACTCTCCCAATCAATACGATTCAATTTTGAGTCTTCTACTGTACCGCTTAACTGCACTTTCCCATCGATGAAATCCAAAGAAGGAAGCGTTTTAAATAAATTCCCTTTTCCCAGGTCATTGAATTGTAATTGTTGAGCAAAGGCCCAATCGATCCCTTGCTTTTCTAGTTGTATGGCAGTTTCGACAGTTCCTTCGTTTAACTCCACAGAAAGGGAACTCGTAAAGGATTGATCTTGTTTAAAATCAAACGCTCCCTCAAGCTCTAAACGGGCTACATTGAATTGATGTATAGGATGTTCTTCTGGAAGTAAGGCGTTTGTATAAAGATCAACATCGTCTTGATCAATTGAGGCGAGAACATTACTCCCCTTGACAACTAAGCCTTTTTCTTTGTTATAGCCTAATAAAAGATCGCCTTCAAACCGGCTGTTCTTATTTGTCTGAGCGTTCAACTTTAGGTCGAGTTGATCTAAAGGGCCAGTTGCAACTCCATTGAACTTTATCTTTCCTACTGGAAGCTTTAAAGAAGTTGAGTTAAATAATGCGGTAGATATTTCTGCTTCTTTAACAGAAACGAAAAACCTCCCCTCTTTCATGATTTGGTCTAAAGAGAACTTCGGGCTATTGATCTTTAGTTCGCCTGCCATTTGACCGTTAGGGGTTACAATATCAAAATCTTCTAAGTGAAGTGTTTCTTTGGTGAAATTTAATTTCGCCTTCAAATCTATCAAATCTTCTACATTAGGAGATTGATAATTGAGTTGTGCTATTTGCCCAGTAAATTGATTTTCGTTGAGTAATATACTGGCAAAGCTTGCATTGATTTTTTTAAAATCTAACGAAGAAGCTTTGTTTTGATCTGTGAAAATTAGTCTTGCATTTTCGAGATTAAGCTGGTCTACATTAGCTAAAAAAGGCTTCTGCTTTTTAGAAGACCTTTTGAGTTTGTTTAAAAACTGTTGCAAATTGGAGCTTTGCTCCTCTTGGTAAGTCTTAATTGATAAATAGGGTTGTTCAATACTGAGGGATGAAAACTGATAATCTCCTTTTAAAACCCCTTCCAACTCATTTAACTTGAGTTTAAGTTGGTGTAAATAAAACAGGGTGTCTTTCTTGTGATCTCTAATTAAAACTTTTCCTAAGCTAATTCGCCCGCTTAGATCAATTTTAGCTGTTCCAATTTTGATATTAGTTTCAAAAGAAGAATTCAATTTTTTGGTAATAGAGTTCGCCACTTTTGTTTGTACTTTTTCTGAAGAGAAAAACAAACTAAAAGCAATCATCAACAATATAATTATCGCTGAAAGGAAGACGAGTATTTTACGCAGATTTTTAATGAGAAATGAGTAATTTTACAATGCTATAAAGTTACTAAATGATTAAACAAAAACCATGCTATATTTTAGCCATTGAATCCTCTTGTGATGATACTGCTGCTGCAGTATTAAAAAACGATTTGGTTATATCCAATATCATCGCTAATCAAACGATCCACGAAGCCTATGGAGGGGTCGTTCCAGAGCTTGCCTCTAGAGCCCATCAACAGAACATTGTCCCGGTGGTGGATCAAGCCCTTAAAAAAGCAGGCATTGACAAAAAAGACTTAAGTGCAGTTGCTTATACCCGGGGACCAGGTCTTTTAGGCTCTTTGCTTGTGGGAACTTCTTTTGCCAAGTCCCTAAGCATGGCACTCAACATTCCTTTAATCGAGGTGAATCACCTTCAAGGACATTTACTCAGTCATTTTATTCAAGACGAACACCCCACCCCTAACTTTCCTTTTTTAGGGATTACTGTTTCTGGAGGGCATACCCAAATTGTAAAAGTAAATAGTCATTTTAATCTTGAAGAATTAGGAACTACATTAGATGACGCCATCGGAGAAGCATTTGACAAATGCGGAAAGGTAATGGGTTTAGGTTATCCTGCGGGACCCCATATTGACCGTCACGCTAAAGAAGGGAATCCTTCTGCTTTTAAATTCCCTATCCCAAAAGCGCCAGAGCTCAATGTGAGTTACAGTGGATTTAAGACTGCGGTAATTAATTTCTTGCATAAGAATCAACAAAAAAATCCTTCGTTTATTGAAGAGAATTTAGCCGATTTATGTGCTTCGATTCAGTACACCTTGATTGAAATTATCTTTGAAAAAATAAAACATGCAGTAGCGCAAACTGGCATCACAGAAATCGCCATCGGTGGTGGAGTTGCCGCAAATTCTGGTTTACGCACTAAATTACAAGACGCAGCAATAAAGAATAATTGGACTGTTCATTTGCCGCCTTTTGCCTTCACTACAGACAATGCTGCAATGATCGGGATAGTAGGATATTTTAAATACAACGAACAACAATTTGCTGCCTTAGATCAAAGTGCTACAGCAAGATTACCGCTATAAATGGATTTATTCTTCCTTCCCGAATTAAAGCAAACCGATACAGAAGTTATCTTCCCTAAAGAAGAGAGCAAACACATCGCAAGAGTACTGCGTAAAAATGCTGGGGACCTACTTCAAGTCACTAATGGGAAAGGACTTGAAATGACGGTTGAATTGCAACAAATAGGTCAAAGCAAAGTGATCGGGAAAAGTATTCAAACGACGAATCACCCCCCGCTTCCCTATCAACTAAATCTGGCTGTCGCTCCCACAAAAAACATCAGTCGTTTTGAGTGGTTCCTTGAAAAAGCGACAGAAATTGGGATTCATCAAATCACACCGCTTTTATGCGCCCACTCTGAACGAAAAGTCATAAAAGAAGAACGCCTAGAGAAAATCATCATTGCTGCACTTAAACAATCCAAACAATTTTACAAGCCTGTGCTCAACCCTTTAACTTCTTTAAAAGATTTTGTTGCTGCACAACCAAAGGGGTACATCGCCCATTGCCACCCCGGGGAAAAAGAAGGTTTCTTTGGCGCGATAGCCCCTAAAGGTAATATTACTGTATTAATCGGGCCAGAAGGGGATTTTAGCGCTCAAGAAGTTAGCATGGCAATAGAAAACAACTACAGGGCGATTAGTCTGGGAGAGCAACGTTTGCGTACAGAAACAGCGGCAATAGTGGCCACCCACACCGTAGCATTAAAAGCACAATAATTATTATTCCTATCTTTAAGTCATGAAATCATCTTCTATTGCTCAAGGGATCCTTCAAGCCATTTTATACCTATTTCTTATTGCGGTAGGAATCTATGCGTTGTACTTGCTACAATCGCTTATTGCCTATGTTATAATTGCTGCAATAATCTCTTTGATAGGACGACCGATTACTGTGTTTTTAAGTACAAAATTAAAATTTGGGAATACCCTAGCTGTAGTCTCTACCATGATCTTTTTTATCACCTTGATCTTTGGGTTAATCTCTCTTTTTATTCCTTTAATCTTACAACAAGGGGAGAATTTGTCCCTACTCGATGTCGATGCTTTGGAAGTCAAAATCACCCGTCTTTTTGAAGAAATCTCCACCTATTTTAATTGGGATCAAGCCAGCTGGAAAAATTGGTTTTTAGAAAAAGACTGGATGAACACCCTTAACCTTGATGCCTTGCCAGAGTTTCTTAACGCTTTGTTAGGCTGGCTTAGTGGGTTTACGGTAGCGCTCTTTTCGATCATCTTTATTTCATTTTTCTTATTAAAAGACGCACAGCTATTACAACGAACCGTTTTTATTTTTATCCCAACAAAGAACCACCAAAGAATTAAAGCCTCTTTTGAAAAAATCAAAGATCTCCTATCGCGTTATTTCATAGGACTTCTTTTACAAATCACGATTCTATTTGTGATTTACAGTATAGTGTTGGGCATCTTTGGCATTAAGAATGCCTTGATCATTGCGTTTTTATGCGCCTTGCTCAATTTGATCCCTTATGTAGGTCCATTGATTGGCGCGGTATTGATGTTAGTCCTTACCATGACGGCAAATCTTGATGCAGATTTTAGCAGTGTAATCTTACCGAAAAGTATTTATGTGATGATCGGTTTTACCATAGGACAAATGATTGATAATTTCTTTAGTCAGCCGTATATTTTCTCGACTTCGGTGAAATCACATCCCTTAGAAATTTTTATTGTCATTATGATGGCTGGAATCCTTTTTGGCACCATAGGTCTTATTGTTGCCATACCGTGTTATACGGCACTAAAGGTGATTTTTAAGGCATTTTATGCCGATAATAAGATTGTTCAATCCTTGACAAAGGATATTTAATTAGAAGCAACTTGCGCTTAAAAAGGATAAAGCTTTACTAAGAATTACAAGGAACTAACGATAGCGTTTGGCCATTTGTTGTAAGGCCTCTATAGAGGCTAAAAATTCTTGCTTCATTTGCTGCACTAAGTCATTTACAGCCAACACATTTTTAATAGAAGTTACCCCCTGCCCTGCCGACCAGATGGTTTTCCATGCCTTAGCTTCGGCTTTAGCTGCGTCTAATTCACTGCCAAAGTCTATCTTTTTTGAGTTGCCCCACATTTCTTCGGTAATTCCCATTGCTTCTAAACTGGGACGCAAAAAGTTTGCGCTCACACCAGAAACTGCTGCGGTATAGACAATATCACTAGCGCTGCTATCGATGATCATTTGGCGATAGCCATCATCAGCATTAGACTCTTCTACATTGATAAAGCGGGTGCCCATATAGGCTAAATCAGCCCCCATTTGCAAGGCAGATGCCACATCTCTACCGTTTGAAATACAACCCGACAATAGAATGGTTTTCTTATAGAAAGAGCGAACTTCTGCCACGAGTGACATGGGGTTGGTCACCCCTGCATGACCTCCTGCTCCTGCAGAAACAAGGATTAAGCCGTCTACGCCGGCCT
>JBDNAJ010000037.1:0-5146 GCA_039768455.1 Candidatus Arcticimaribacter sp. | reverse complement strand
TCAATATAACCCAAAGGGTTATTTTCCATGGGTAGTGGTTTTTGCTGTGGACAAAGCGGTTAAGGGCACTTTTATTTATACTAAAGATCCCGTTTCAGACTATATTGAACAGATCAAATCTTTCTAAAATGAAACCTTTTTTTGCAGCATTTTTGACTTTCCTCTTTGCGCTAACTAGTGTAAAAGCTCAAGCTGTTTTTCAGAGTTCGTTTAAAAAGATGGGTTCTGCTTTCGATTTGACCCTAGTGGCACAAAACCAGACTGAAGCAGATCGATTGATCGAAGCGGCCATTGCAGAAATTGACCGTATTGAACGCTTAATCTCCTCATGGGATCAAACGTCTGAGACCTCGTTAGTTAATCGAATGGCAGGAAAACAGCCAGTAAAGTTGTCTAAAGAATTATATGATTTAGTCTCAAGGGCTAAGGCGATTGCACAATTGACCGATGGCGCTTTTGATCCCACCTATGCCTCTGTCGATAAAATTTGGACTTTTGATGGAAGCAGTGTAGAACAGCCAAATGCTGAAATCATTTCGGCTACTGTCGCTAAAATAGGTTTTGAAAAGCTCGTGTTTGATCCTTTAGAAAATTCACTTTACCTTCCCCTTCCAGGGATGAAAATTGGTTTTGGAGCAATAGGGAAAGGCTATGCAGCAGACCGTGTTAAATCTCTTTTGCAAAAGCAAGGTGTGACGGCTGGAATTGTAAATGCCTCTGGGGATATGTCTGCTTGGGGAAGCCAACCTAACGGAAAAGCTTGGCAAGTGGGACTTGTTAACCCCAAGAATAAAGAAAAGGTTTTTGCATGGTTTCCTATCAGTAATCAAGCGGTCGTCACTTCTGGGGATTATGAAAAGTTTTTAATGATCAACGGTAAACGATATGGGCATATTATTAATCCTAAAACAGGCTATCCCAGTCAAGGAGTGATTAGTTGCACCGTTTTTGCTCCAAAAGCAGAACTTGCAGATGCACTTTCAACCGCTCTTTTTGTGATGGGTGTTGAAACGGGTTTAGACTTTATCAATCAATTAAATCAAGTAGAGGCCATCGTGATTGATGATGATGGGAAAATATTTACTTCTAAAAATATTTCAATCGATGAAACAATTTAAAGTTGGATTACTCTTCATGTTCTTATGCTCGTCATGTACGGTAGTTAAAGAATATAACAAAGTGGCTATTAATGATCAGGACATGGAATTAAGTGCTTTTCCATGTGAGCGTTTTGAAACGAATTTTCAAATCTATCGCGAGGCAGCTGCAGGAGCAAATGGTGGAAAAACTGGAGGAGGCTGTGGGTGTAATTAGACAATTTTTATTGTTGGTGGCTTGCGCAGTTCCTATTTTGGTTTCAGCTCAGGTGGATTCTTTGACCCAGTTTAAGAAAAAAGTTTTGGATGCAGTTGAGGTTGATATTTTGATGAGCTATTATGAACAAGAAGGGACGCATGCAGCAGTCACAGGTGGTTTAGGAAACGAATATTTAACAGATTACAGCCCTTCTATTGTGGTGAGAATGCCAGTTAAGGAGGATGCCATTATAACCGCAGATGTAGGTCTTTCTGCCTATACTTCAGCTAGTTCTAGTAACGGGAATCCTTTTAATCGAACAGGAGCATCAAATACAGGAGAAGACGATGTGAACTACCCTAGGGGAAGTCAAGGCGGAGCTCCACCTCAAGGTTCCCCCTGGATTGCTTCTACTGGCGCTTCGCGAAAAGATGTATTGACCACCGTTAATGTTGGTTATCAAAAAGCGAGTGATGATCGAAACCGCTACTGGGGTGTCAACTTGGGAGGCTCACATGAATACGATTATGAATCTTTTAATGCGGGTGTTTCTTACGCACAATTATGGAATGAAAAGAATACGGAGCTATCGCTGAAGGGGCAAGTGTACCTCGATCGCTGGAAGCCCATCATCCCTACTGAATTGCACGAATTTGAGTTGTTTCAAGAAACCTTTTTGTACAACGAACAAAGCTATTTTAGGGGCGTGAGTATTATCGATAATCAAGGCAATAGTGTCGCAGCCTATCGTCCAGATACTTTTGAATCTTATACTTCTGTACACCGTAATTCTTTTGCAGTTTCCATAGGCTTATCACAAGTGCTAAGCCCAAAGTTACAAGGCGCTATTTTTGCCGATATAGTGCGACAAGAGGGCTTGCTATCCAACCCATTGCAGCGCGTGTATTTTGAAGATAAAAGCGATTATTATGTCGGGAATTTTAGAACCTTGGGGAATTATGATTCAACCGAGAATACTGATCTTTTTCATCTTGCAGATGATGTAGAAAGATTACCTACTAGTCGCTTGAAAACACCTCTTGGGATGCGATTAAATTATTACCTAAACGAATATGTGGTCTTGCGTTCTTATCTGCGTTACTATCAAGATGATTGGGGGGTTAAATCAAACACCCTACAAATCGAATTGCCTATAAGATTTAATTTGGCCTGGAAGTTTGTTCCTATTTATCGCTATTACAATCAAACCGCAGCAACCTATTTTGCGCCCTATAACAGTCATTTATCCAGTAGTAATTTTTATACTTCAGATTACGATTTAGCTCAGTTTAATAGTCATCAATGGGGATTCTCTATTGGTTATAGATCGGTATTTAGCGCCTTGAAGTTTTTAGATTTTGGGCTAAAAGCAGCACAATTGCGAGCACAAGTTTATAACCGTAGTGATGGTTTATCTGCCTTTGTCGTCTCTACCGCTTTTCAATTTGTTTTAGACCAATAGCCATAGCTATTGAGAGAAATTGAGTAAATTTGTACTTCGAGAATTTCCACTATGCTAGAAAAACTACAAATCATTCAACAGCGTTTTGACGAAGTATCAGATTTGATCATTCAACCCGATATCATTTCTGACCAAAAACGCTATGTTCAACTCAACAAAGAATACAAGGACTTGAGTAAATTGATGGAAAAAGGGAAAGTGTATAAGGCCCTTCTATCTAATCAAGAAGAAGCATTAGAAATTATCAAAGACGGCGGGGATGATGAGATGGTCGAAATGGCTAAAATGCAACTCGACGAAGCAAAAGAAAGTTTGCCTGGCCTAGAAGAAGAAATCAAATACATGCTTATCCCAAAAGATCCAGAAGATGCGAAAAATGTCGTGTTCGAAATTCGCGCTGGAACGGGGGGAGACGAAGCCAGTATATTCGCTGGAGATCTTTACAGAATGTATACGAAGTATTGTTCAGATCGCGGTTGGTCGGCAAGTTTAATGGACAGTAGCGAAGGAACTGCTGGTGGATTTAAAGAAATTATTTTTGAAGTATCTGGTGAAGATGTTTACGGAACGATGAAATTCGAATCTGGGGTTCACCGGGTTCAACGTGTTCCACAAACAGAAACACAAGGCAGGGTGCACACCTCTGCAGCAACGGTAATGGTTCTTCCAGAAGCCGAGGAGTTTGATGTCGAAATAAACATGAACGATGTTCGTGTGGATTACTTCTGTTCTTCTGGACCGGGGGGGCAGTCAGTAAATACCACTTATTCTGCGGTGCGTTTAACACACGAACCTACCGGTATTGTCGCGCAATGTCAAGACCAGAAGTCACAACATAAGAATAAAGATAAAGCTCTAAAAGTATTGCGCTCGCGTTTATACGAATTAGAGTTGTCTAAAAAGTTAGAAGCAGATGCCGAAAAAAGAAACTCTCTTGTTTCTTCTGGAGATCGTTCTGCGAAGATTAGAACCTATAACTACCCACAAGGTAGGGTTACCGATCACCGCATTGGTTTGACGCTTTACGATTTACAAAACATCATTAATGGAGACATTAGCAAGTTGATTGACGAGCTGCAATTGTACCAGAATACAGAAAAATTAAAAGAAGCCGGAGAGGTATTTTAAGGATGAAGCTAGCAGAACTCAAAGCTGAAATTTTACAGAAAAAATCCTTCCTCTGTGTGGGTTTAGACATCGATCTTGAAAAGGTGCCTGCTCAGTTTAAAAATTCTCCTGCAGCATTAGTGGATTTTTCAAAAGCTATTATTGATGCCACAGCACCTTATGCAGTGGCGTATAAACCCAATATTGCTTTCTTTGAAACCTATGGGGTAGAGGGTATGGCGGCTTTGAAAGAGGTAATCGATTATTTGAACGCCCATTACCCCAATCACTTCACCATTGCAGACGCAAAACGAGGGGATATAGGGAACACTTCCACCCGTTATGCCAAAGCTTATTTCGAGACTTTAGGTTTTGACTCAATCACTGTTGCCCCATATATGGGGAAAGACTCTGTCGAACCTTTTTTAGCTTTCGAAGAAAAGTATACGATTTTATTAGCTTTGACTTCTAATCCCGGTTCAGCAGATTTTCAACGCATTGAAGCAAATGGCACTCCTGTGTATCAGTCGGTGTTAAAAACAGCTCAAACTTGGCAAGGAAGCGAACGTTTGATGTATGTGGTAGGCGCTACTCGCGCCGAATCTTTGCAGGAAATTCGCGCTACAGTTCCCGATGCTTTTTTACTAGTTCCAGGTGTTGGTGCACAAGGCGGAAGTTTATCAGAAGTTGCCCATAACGGATTAAATAAGGATGTGGGCTTACTCGTCAATTCTTCTCGCGGGATTATCTATGCTTCCCAAAAAGAGGATTTTGCAGAAGCTGCGGCGAATGCTGCCAAAGCATTACAAGAAGAAATGGCTGTTTTGCTTCAAGAAAAGAATTTGATCTAATGTTAAACTATACTGTTTACCGCTCAAAAGAAAATAAACCTTGGGTCACCTTTATTCATGGGGCAGGAGGGAGTTCTACGATTTGGTTCAAACAAATCAAGAGTTTTTCTAAGTTCTTTAACCTTTTGTTGATTGACCTTCGAGGACATGGTAAGTCAAAGCATCATATGCTTGATTTAGCGAACAGCACTTATACTTTTGACGCGATTGCAGAAGATATTATTGAGGTCTTGGACCATGAAAAAATTGCCAAGTCTCATTTTATGGGGATCTCTTTGGGAACCATATTAATACGTGCTATAGCAGAAAAGTCTCCAGAACGCGTCAAGAGCTTGATCATGGGGGGAGCGATCTTAAAGCTCAATTTTCGTTCACGTTTATTGATGCGCTTTGGCAACGCCACAAAATCTATCTTACCTTATATGTGGTT